>JBGQDD010000285.1:0-4910 GCA_041495665.1 Candidatus Acidiferrum sp. | reverse complement strand
GCTACGGAACAGTCATCCTGAGGGGCACGGGTGGGACGCCCGAAGTTTTTTCGCAGATTGCCCGACCATTGGAATTCAGGGAGCAAGTCCAGCGCCAGATCGCCGGCGAGCCAAAATCTTCCTGAGCGATTGCGTTTTCCAATGCGCTGGTGCTGGCCGGCCGTTGGAGCGATTTAAAAGGTAAACTTTACGCGCGCCGAGACACTTCGAGGGGTAGCCACCGCTGTCCCGGAAAACAAACTCGCAAAATTAATCACGTTGAGCCGGTTTGCCAGGTTCGCCACCTGAATCTGCAGCGCGGCGCTCTTCGATTCCTTGTGATAGATTTCCGCGCCCGCCGCCAGATCGAGAGAAAAATTTGGCCGCACGCGCCCGCGAGCCAGATCCACGCGATCCAGAATCTGTTGTCCGAAGGCGGCGAGCAGGTCAGTGATGTCCGCATTGCCAATATCCGCCGGCAACCCGCTTCCATATTGCGCGCCCATTGCCAGCCATGCGTGCCGCGGCGCTTGAAATCGCACCCGAGCGCGCAGCGAATTCCGTTGATCTTGCGTCACGGCGAACTTGCTCGTATCGGTCAGGGCATTGGCAGCGTCACTCCCAAGAAACAACCCGCCGGTGATGGGCCCTTGCCCGTAGCCGGATTGATTCGCATAACTCAGGTAGCCAGAGAAGCGTCCCCACTGCGGGACTTCCACGCGGATTTCTTCTCCGAAGATTCGCGCCTTCGCAAACGCAATCGGAAAGCTCACGCCCGTATCCAGCAGGACGTCATCATCGGAATATTGGCGAAAATCCGGCGGAAAACGTTGGCATCCAGCCGCAGCTTTCCCAGGAATGCTTTGGTCACTCCCCCTTCGCAAAAATTTCCGCGACCCGGCCTCACCGGCAATCGCAACACCGAAGGGCTGATGGCATCGAGCAGCGGCGAACTCGCAAGAAGCAGATTCTCGATCGCGAGCGTTTGAAAAACCCGATCGTACGAAGCATGAAGCAGCAGGTTGAGCGCCGGCACGAATCTCGATACGCCGATTCTCGGACTCCAAGCCGATTCGTCCACCACAAATCCGTAATGATCGAACCTCAGCCCCGCGCTGACGTTCCACCGGCCCAGGCGCATCTGGTCCTGCACGTAAATCGAAGGCTCGACATCCCATTTCCGCTGGTAAGGAAACGGAAAGTTCAACTGCGTCCCGGGATCGAATTGAACCGGATCGGTTATCGTGTATTGCAGCGCCTCGTGCACCGGACTGAAAATACTATCCACACCCGTTTTCCAATCGTGATGCCCGTGATGCCCCGCGAGGTCGGCTCGCAGGTACCCTTCGCGATACCCGCGGTCCTGCGAAACAATCACGGGAGTCGCGAACGGATTCGATGTCAGCCTCGCGCTCGAATCCCGCACGCTTCCCGAAAAACTCAGAAACAAATCAGGCGATAGCGTGTGCTGGAAGAAAATCTGTCCGCTCGTCTCCGTGTTCTGGATGTCCTGTCGCTGGCCGGCTTGTTGCTGCACCAGTTCGTTCGGCACGAGGAAGCGGACGACGTTGTGCATCACGCTCACGCGCAGCCGGTCGCTCGTCGAAAAATCCCGTTCGTAGGAAGCCGAGAACCCGGCGGCGTTCCCCCTATTCGTGTAATTCGCCAGCACCGGAGGATCCAGATAACGGTCAGTGTGAAATCCATCTCCACCAACCGAAAACCGGTTTGCTCCCCGCGCATAGTAAATTCCCGCCGCCCCGTTCAGCGTGGAGAGACTTCCGCCGCCCGCGTCCAGCCGCCCATGCCATCCTGCCTGTACATCTTTCTTCGTTGTGACTTCAACGATGCCGCCCAGTTTCCGCCCATATTCCGCTGGAAAACTTGCCGTCAACACGCGCAAGGACTCCACTTCGCCCGCATCAAACGAAGGCGCAAACGCCGGCGAGCGATTCTGCGTCAGCGGCAGCCCGTCCACCACGAATTGCACGTCGTATTCCGAGCCGCGCGGGTGAAGCACGCCGTTGGCTTCATACACCCATCCCGGCTGTTCCGACACCATGTCCAGCAGTTCGCGCCCCGGTTGCGCCGCGTCATGTTCCTCGATCGTTTGCCGACCGATGGAGTACAGCGTTCCCGTTGCATAGGGATCTACCAGCGTCGCCGAATCATTTACTTGCACCTGTGTCGTTACCGGCGCAACGCCCAGCGTCACGGCCATACCCACCGGCACTTCGGAGCGAATTTCAACCAAGTTGCTCCACGCCGCGAATCCTTCCGCCTGTAAACTCAGCCGGTAAACTCCAAACGGAAGATCCTGCGCAACGTAGCGCCCCTCGGGCCCCGCTACAAAACTTCTCCGAAACCCATTGGCCTCGCTTACCAGCTCGCCGGCGGGCGACACCGCGGCCCCGTGCGGGTCATGCACCTCAATCCGCAGTTCGCCTCGCACGCGCTGAGCACGCGTGCCAATCACGCTCAAGAAGAAAAGCGCGACGACTCCCGTGAACCGCACTATATTTCTCGCGAACATTTCTCCTAATCGATCCAGAAGAGAGTAGTAGCCGCTGGCTCGCTCCATTTGAAACGAGACAAGACGCCTCAGCCGCTCTCGGAGCTATCTTTTTACGTTAGCATGAAGTTCATTTCACGCTGCGATTCCACTCCATCCTGCGGAGGCAAAATGGCAACACTTCGCCGAATTTCCTCCGCTTGCCGCTCTCCCCGCCTTTCGGCAGAATACAGTCTGGCCCCCGAGCGCCCTTCCATGACGCCACCGAACGTTACCAGCAGCACTCTCTTCACCATCGGCCATTCCAATCATGACCTCGGTGATTTTCTTTCCGTGCTCACCAATCACAATGTCAAGACGCTCTGTGACGTTCGCAGCCGCCCCGGCAGCTTCCGCTTCCCGCAGTTCAACCGCGAGCCCCTGGAAGCCCTCCTCACCTCTGCCGGTCTCTGGTACGAGTTTTTCGGCGAAGCTCTTGGTGGAAGGCCAGCCGACCCCCGCGCCTATCACCCCGATGGCCGTGTCGATTACGCCGCGCGCCGCAAGTCTCCGGAATTCGCAGCCGGCATCGATCGCCTGCTGGAATTGCTGCGCGTCGCGAACATCGTTTTGATGTGTGCCGAAGAAGATCCCCTGCAGTGCCACCGCTTCCTGATGATCTGCCCGGCGCTGCTCGAGCGCGGCGTAGTGCCCGTGCACCTCCGCCGTGGCGGAGTCCTTGAATCGCAGCGCGACGCCGAGGATCGTTTGCTCGAGCTGCATGGCCGCACCGCCTTCGCGACCGGCTCTCTCTTCGTTTCCGAGCGCGATTCCGCAATTGAAGAAGCTCTTCAGTTGCAAGCCAGGGAATTCGCTTTTCGCGCTTCTCCCGAGACAATCGAGTATTTTTGAGTGCTATGCGCTATCTCCTCTCCACCATCGGTTTCGCTGGAAAAACGGCGCAAGAATTTCTCACCCTCCTCAAGGAAGCGGGCGTCGAGCGGCTTGTCGATATCCGACAGAACCGCGGCGGGCAGCTTTCCGGTTACGCCAAGCATCCCGATCTCGCCTACTTCCTTCACGAGATTGCCCGCATCGTTTACCTTCACGAACCGCTTCTCGCGCCCACACCCGGTCTGCTCAAAACCTACCGCAAGACCAAGGACTGGCTAGGCTACGAAACCGCCTTCCTCGCCCTGATGAAAGAGCGCGGTGTTCCGGAAATACTTGACACCTCAAGCTGGTCTTCCAAGTTTGTTCTCTTGTGTTCCGAGGCTGGCCCTGAAAAATGCCATCGCCGTCTAGTTGCTGACCTCATCGCCGCGCGCTGGCGCGGCCAGGGACACGATGTGGAAATCCGGCATCTCGTCGTAGCCCGGGCAAAGCCGGCGGCCGCGCGGCGAAAAAAGCGCGACGCAGCGCCATGACCAAGCTGCTCATCACGGAAATTACGCGCATGGGCCCGGCATTTTGCGTCATCGGACTGCATCGCGAGAAGGAAAAGATTCAATCGATCCGGCCCGTGCCCTCATTTGCCAATGGCTGGGCACATTTCCCACACCTCCGCGGCGACATCCTCGAATGCGCCCTCGCACCCTTTCCTGTTCCTGGTGCGAAGCCTCATGTCGAAGACCGCGTTGCAACGCGCGGCTTCGAGAAATCTTCCACCGTGCCCGAAGCTGAAACCGTCGCGTATCTCCGTAAAGCCGAGACGGCGCAATCCTTGCCCGATCTCTTCGGCTGCCCCATCCACGAAAACAAAAAGGGCAGTGGTCTCCACGCCATGCCGCACGAAGCCAAACGATCGATCTGCGGTTGTGAAACTCAGAATCTCCGGCTGGAGCTTTACGCCAACGAACTTCGCGCTACGCTCGCGCTCCCTTCCGGAGAAGCCTTGCGCGATCTTCCCGTGGTCGACCGCGACTGGCGCGACTTCATCGATGCCTCTCTTTCTCCTGGCCGCGGAGCCAACCGCACCGCTCGCCTCGAGCGCTTCTTGAATTCTCAATTCCACTACAAGATCATGTCTTGTCCGCATCACTTCATCCGGCTCGGCCTTACGAGGCCGTTTCACGATCTCTGCTGGTTGATGCTGGACACCTTGTTCCCGCTGCCCAGGCCTGAGTGGCTCGAGGAGTTTTGATGACCCGGTCGCCCAGCACGCACTCTGCTGAAAAAGATCCCTTGCGCCGCCTTGTCGAAGAGTGTTTTCATCGGGAGGCCGGTTTGTCCGTCCCCATCCCCGATGAAAATGCGGATTTGATTGAGACCGGCATACTTGATTCCATGGGATGGGTAAGTTTTCTCCGCACCGTGGAATCGGCAAGCGGGGCTGGCGAACTTGGTTCCAGTCTCAGCGAGCGTTCGGCCAGCTTCGCGGCCGTCTTGGCGGCGTTGCGCAACCGCGGGCCTCTCACTGCCGATGCGAGCCACGATGAGG
>JBGQDD010000284.1:0-4915 GCA_041495665.1 Candidatus Acidiferrum sp. | reverse complement strand
GGTTGCATCGATCACATGGCTGGTCGCCGGAGCTTCCGCCACTCCAACATGTTTGTCTGCCCCGCCGTAATAAAACAAGAACCGATTGCCCTGGCGCGCCATACCTTCGATGAATACTACATTTGGCACCTGGCCGACTTTCTCCCATTCTTTTTCCGGGGCGAAGACGGGCTGGTCGGAGCGCGAAATCAACTTTCGCGGGTCGCGGCGGTCGAAGACGGCGACGCCGGTGCGATAGACGAGCTTGTCGTCGGCGCCGTTGTAGATGACCACGATGCCGCGCTCGGTGAGGGTTGGCGGCGGGCCAGGCTCAACGACGCGGGAGTCAAACTTTCCCGGTCGGCGCGGCAAAACAGGCGTGGTGGTCGCTTCGGTCCAGTGAATGAGATCGGTGGAGTAAGAGAGGCCCATCTGATCGGTCTTGTCGGGGGCGGTGCCAAGCCAGTACATCCAGTATTTTCCGTCGATTTTTTCTGGGACGATGGCGCCAGACTTAGTCCACCCGACGTTCCACTTTCCCTTGTACGCAGGAAGGATCACGCCCTTGCGCTCCCAGTGGAGCAGGTCGCGGGAGGTGGCGAGGCAAAGCTGTGCGTCTCTCTTGTTGTAGCCGGTGTAGGTGAGGTAATAGATGTCGCCGAATTTCTGAAGGCGTGGGTCTTCGACACCGCCATCTTTTTCGAAGTCAGCCTCCGGTGAGAGAACGGGCTCCGGTCTGCGAGTGAAGTGGATGCCATCCGTGCTTTCGGCATAGCCAAGACGCGAGGTGCCGGAAGCGTCCTGGGCGCGGTAGAGCATGACGATCTTCCTCGGATCGGCATCGGGCGGGGTGGGATAGTTGACTGGGGCAGAGACAGATATAACCGCGGGATTGAAAGTTCCTGCGGATTCCCAGGTGCTGCCCTGGGGAGAAAGAATGGGCTCGTTCGAGGCGCGCTTCCATGCGCCGAACGGAAGGTCAACTGTTTGCTGGGCGAAAGCAAGCGAGGCCGCGAGGAACGCGATCGCAAGAACGTACCGGGCTTTTCTGAAATGCATGGTCCACAACTCCCAACAGAACGGGTAGATGGTCACACAAAATGAAATGGGCCGCCAGTGTGCGGTTGCGGACGGAAGAACGGGAAGAAAAGAATTAAGGCAGAGGGCACGGAGAACACGGAGTTCGCAGAGAAAAGGAAAGCGGGCGACAAAAGGTGGACGGTGCGAGGCAAGGCGGGCGGCCTCCCCGACCAGGTCGGGGTAAACTCCAGGCCGCCCCTACAGAAAGAAAGAGCTTCACTTGGTGAGCTTGGCAGGTTTGGGTGGGTCGAATTGCATGGTGCGGACGATGCCTTCGCCTTCTTTGACGAAGATCACTTGATTCGGCTTGAGGTCTTTGAGCGTTTCGACGAGGCCGCTGGGCCAGCGGATTTCGAGTAGCTCGACGGATTCGGCTTTGCCGATACCAAAGTGAACGCGCAAATCATTCTGCGAAAAATAGCCGCCGCCGCTGCGGACTTCGTCGATCTGCTGATGCGGCTTCGCTTCTCCGGGAAAATGCGTGACGCATTTGATGCGTGCGCCGATTCCGCTGTGGTTCGATTTTGTACCGATGGTTTTGATCTTGATCCAATTGTTGGCGGTGCGTGAATCGCAGCGCAGAAGCTGGGGAAAATCATTGACGGTGTTGACGACGACGTCGATGTCGCCGTCGTTGTCGAAGTCGCCGAAGGCACAGCCGCGCGCGGCGACAGGCGCGGAGATTCCGGAGCCGGCGTCGTAGGAAACATCGTCGAAGCGCCCGTTGCGCAGATTCTTGTACAGCAGCTTGCGCTGCGGGTAGCCAGCTTCGGTCTTCAGCTGCTCGACTTCGGGATAGACGTGGCCGTTACAGATAAGGATATCCGGCCAGCCGTCGTTGTCCATGTCGAAAAAGCCGCAGCCCCAGCCGAGATATTGCGTGTGCTTGCCAAGGCCGCCCTGGTAAGTGGCGTCCTCGAAATTGGCGCCGCCGAGATTGCGGTAAAGCGAGGGAGTGTCGCCGGCGAAATTCGTTTTGACGAGATCGAGATTGCCGTCGAGATCGTAATCGGCGGCGGAGATGCCCATGCCGGCTTGTGGCTTGCCATCGGCGCTGAGAGCGCAGCCCGCTTCCAGAGCGATGTCGGCGAAGGTGCCGTTCTTCTTGTTTTGATAGAGCGCGCTGGCGGTGGAGTCGTTGGCGACGTAAATGTCCGGCCAGCCGTCGTTGTCGAAATCGGCGGTGAGCACGCCGAGGCCAAAGGTACCGTTGGCATTCAGGATGCCAGATTTTTCGCTGACGTCGATGAATGTTCCGTCGCCGTTGTTGTGATAGAGAATGTTCTTGCCGCCGTTGAGTCCCGGCGGGCCGCAGGCGACCATGACGCCTTTGTAGAGGCAGGGGCCGGATTCGGGAACGGGCGCGGTCTTCAGGTCGAGATCGATGTAGTTGGCGACGAAGAGATCGAGGTGACCGTCGCGATCGTAGTCGACGAAAGCGCAGCCGGTGTTCCAGCGCTTACCGTTTCCGGCGACGCCAGCCTTTTCGCTGACGTCGGTAAAGGTGCCGTTGCCGTTGTTGTGGTAGAGAACATTTTTTCCGAAGTAGGTGACGAAGAGATCGTCGAAACCATCGTTGTCGTAGTCGCCGACGCAGACGCCCTGTCCCCAGCCGGAACGGAGCAGGCCGGCTTTGGCGGTGACGTCGGTGAAAGTGCCGTCGCGATTGTTCTTGAAGAGATGCGACGTGGGTTCCTGTCCAGCAGGAAAACCTTCGAGGCGCCAGCCGTTGACGAGAAAAATATCCAGCCAGCCGTCGTTGTCGTAATCGTAGAAAGCGACGCCACAGCCGGTGGTTTCGAGAAGATACTTGTTCTTGTGCTCGCCGCCGAAGATGGTCTTGGCGTTAAGGCCGGATTCACGCGCAACGTTAAGGAAGGAAATGCCGAGATCGTTGGGGGGACCAACGGCAACGGTTCGTGGAGAAGCCGTTCCCTGAAAAAGGAATGCAGGCAGCCACTCTTTCGGGAGCGCCACGGCAAGGACTCTCTCCAGCGGGAGCACGATTGCGGAGCGGCTAAGTGATTGGAGAAATTCGCGGCGTGTGGAGGACAAAAGAAGCGATACCTTTCCTTGCGAACCTCGTGCTAGAATCCGGCGCTTTCCTTTATAGTAAGGCCAACGAGGCAATGCAAGCACACAACGCAGCGGGGGCCACCAGAATGCACATCACTCCGGGAAGACCTGTTCACTTTCAAAGACAATTTCAATGGATGCGGCTGAGACTGTTTTGTGCGGGCCTTGCGGCCTCGGTGGTCATGGGCATCGGGGCTCCCGCCGGTTGGAGCCAGCAGGCGCAGGAGAAGCCGCACGATCTCGAGCTTTCGCGCGCAGTGCGCCCGTGGGAATTTCTGCCCGTCACGGGAACCCGCGCGGGGCTGCTGGGGAATGAATCCGGCCGCATGGAAGCATGGGTGTACCCGCTGAAGATCTTTCGAGACTTTCATCTGAAATTTCATGCCGAAGGGCGAGTCCTGGCGGCTGAGTCGCTGGCGAGGACGGTTACCGTGCGGCCGGAGTCGGCGACCATTCTCTACGCGGGGGACACGTTCACGGTGCGAGAGACGTTTTTCGTTCCCGTGCGGGAACAAGGAGCGGTGATTTTTCTCGATGTGGAAACCGAGCTGCCACTCGAAATCGAGGCAGTGTTTCATCGCGACTTTCAGTTGGAATGGCCGGCGGCACTCGGGGGTACTTATTTGGAGTGGGCAGCCGCGCAACGTGCGTTTTATTGTGGTGAAGAAGAGAAAAAATTCTCGGCGCTGGTGGGCTCGCCAACGGCGGCGGAACCGCGCTCTGAATTTCAGACGAACTATTCCGAGGCGCAGGAAAGCTCGTTCCGGCTGGGCCCCACGATAAAAGGAAAAGAATCCAGGCTGATCGTCATTGCAGGCTCGCTGGAGGGGCGAGCGGCAGCGGAGAAGACGTATCAGCATCTGACGTCCGACCACGCTCAATTGTTGAAGGAATCGGCGGAATACTATCGAGCTTATCTGGAGAAAACGGTGAGCGTGGAACTGCCTGATGCGCAGATCCAGCGGGCCTACGATTGGGCGCGCGTAAGCATGTTGCAAGGTGTGGTGAATAATCTTTCGCTGGGGACGGGCCTCGTTGCAGGATACCGAACGTCCGGAGAAAGCCAGCGGCCGGGCTTTGCATGGTTTTTCGGGCGCGACTCGTTCTGGACTTCCTTCGCACTCAATGCCTCGGGCGATTTTTCCAATTCACGCGCGGCGCTGGAGTTTATCGGCAAATACCAGAGGGAAGACGGCAAGATCCCGCACGAAATTTCGCAGGGCGCAAGTTTTGTGAATTGGTTCAAGGACTATCCGTATCCCTACGCTTCCGCCGACGCCACACCGCTCTACATCATCGCGATGAATGATTACGTCGTGGAGAGTGGCGACACGACGTTTGCAAAGGAAAAGTGGGAGAGCCTGCGAAAGGCTTATGAGTTTCTGAAATCTACGTATGATGCGCGGGGACTGCCACAGAATTTTGGCGTGGGACACGGTTGGGTCGAGGGCGGGCCGCTGCTGCCGGTGAAGACGGAGTATTACCAAAGTGGGTTGGGGGCGGAAGCGCTGCGGGCACTTTCGAATCTGGCGCGGGTGACGGGCCAGGCGGAGATGAGCAAGGCGCTGGAAAAGGATTTTGAAAAGCAGCGGTCGCTGGTGAACGAAAGTTTCTGGATCGCGGATAAGAAGCGATTCGCGTTTGCGCTGGACAAGAATGACCAAAAAGTAGACGAGCCGAGCGTGCTTGCGACGGTGCCGATGTGGTTTGGCCTGCCCAGCGAAGCGGATGCGGTGTCGATGATTCAGCAACTGGCTGAGTTCGAGCACCAGACGGACTG
>JBGQDD010000283.1:0-4916 GCA_041495665.1 Candidatus Acidiferrum sp. | reverse complement strand
GTGGCTGCCCGGCTATTTCCTGGCCTCCAACTCCACGTTTACGGACCCCAGTGGACTGCAACTCGGGACCGTCCATGTCTTGAAGGACATCACCGATCGAAAGCGCGCGGAAGAAAAATACCGCACGCTGGTTTCCAGCGTTCAAGAAGGCGTATTCATCTCCACGCCTCAGGGGCGCTTCCTGGATTTCAACGACGCGCTTCTTCGCATGACCGGATATGAGGACCGCGAAGAGCTGCTGGCGGTAGACATTCCCTCTGCGTTCTATGCCAATGGCTCCGATCGCGAGAGGCTTAAGAAGCTCTTGCAGCAGCACGGCACGGTCGCCGATTTTGAATTCGAAATGCGGCGCAAGGACGGCGAAATACGCACCATGCTGGAGTCTTCCATCGCGATCCGGGATGCCACGGGCAACGTGACCGCGTATCAGGGATTCTTGCTCGACATTACCGAGCGGACGCAGGCCGAATACGAAATCCGCCGCCGTAATCGCGAGCTCCTGGTTTTGAATTCGATCGCCCAGACGCTGACCGAATCGCTGGACCTGAGCGATTCGCTGCATCGCACGCTGCGTCAGATGGCCGAGCTTTTCAGCCTGGATACCACCTCGCTCTATCTGTTCGAGCAGGATGGCACGCAATTACGGCGCATCGAGGCGGTCGGGCATCGTTCGGAATTCTCCCGGCACTTTCCGCCCGTCTCCGTGAAGCCGGAGTTGATGCAGCACATCAAAGCTGTGCATGCGACGTTTCTTTCCGCCCAAGGTTTGTCATTGCCGCAGATTTTCCGCGACGCCCAGCTCAGAGAGGAGATTGTTGCCTCGTATGTTGTCGTGCTGTGGTCCAAAGACCGGGTCATCGGCGGCTTGGTAGTTGCCAGCCGCACGCCTCGCGAGTTTTCTCCCGCCGACGTGAACTTACTCATCGCCGTCGGCAGCCAGATTTCCAACGCCATCGAGCGCTCGCTTCTCTACGAGGAGACACGCCTGGCCTACGAGAATCTGCGCCGCACCCAGGAGCAACTGCTCCACAGCGAAAAGCTGGCGGCGGTCGGGCAGTTGATCTCCGGCGTCGCGCACGAATTGAACAATCCGCTTACCGCCATCCTCGGTTACAGCCAGTTGTTGACCTCCAGCGGACAGATGGGACAGCAGGGAATCGAGTATGCCGACAAACTTTACAAGCAGGCCCAGCGCACGCACCGCATCGTGCAGAATCTCCTGAGCTTCGCCCGCCAGCACAAACCTGAGCGTGTTCCCGTGCAGATCAACCAGGCCCTCGAAGAGACCCTGGCGTTGCGTGATTATGACTTACGTATGCACAACATCCGCGTGCACCTGGATCTGGCGGAGAATTTCCCCGTCACCTCCGCCGATCCACACCAGCTGCAACAGGTTTTTCTGAACATGGTAAATAACGCCGTTGACGCCATCCTGGAACACTCTGCCGAAGGCGATCTATGGGTACGCACCCGGCTCGATGGCGAACGCCTCCGCATTGAGTTCACCGACAGCGGACCCGGGGTGACCGACGCTTCGCGGGTTTTCGATCCCTTCTACACCACGAAACCAGTCGGCAAAGGAACCGGTCTTGGTCTGAGCATTTGCTATGGAATCATCACCGAACATGGGGGAACCATCCGCGTTCGGAATATCCCGTCGCGTGGCGCGTCGTTTACCATCGAGTTGCCTCTTCAACCCGTAGCTTCTCCCATCTTCTCTATTCCCGGGCAAAGGGCCATCCCAGGAAGGAGTGGACGAATCCTCCTGGTGGATCACGATGATTCCGTGCTGGAAGCCGTCGGGACCATTCTGCGCGCCCGCGATCATCGCGTACAGACGGCTAGAGACATTCGCGAAGCCCGCGCCCTGCTCGAAAAAGAGGACTTCGATCTGGTCCTCGCGGATCTGCATGTGTCAGACGGGGCTAACGGGGGCGGCTTGGATGAATGGCTGGCCCAGCATAAGCCCGCGCTCAGCCGCAAATTGATCTGGATGTGTGCCGTCGCGCCCTCAGAAGATGCGGGCGAGAACGTTGCCAGAAATGGCCGTCAGATTCTTCAGAAACCTTTCAAGGCGACCGATCTCCTCGCGGCAGTGGACGAGCTGCTGCTAAACAACATCCAGGCCGCGGCGATTCATCGATGAAGCCAACTCTGCCGCAACCGCGGCGCGCTCCCCGAGCTCTTTCATGGCCGCTTCCATCCGAACGCTTAAGCCACTGACCAGATCACTCAATCCGGCTAGTTGCGGCACCGGGGCAATTCCTGCCAACAGCTTCCATCGAATCATCTCGTATTGCCAGGCAAACTTTGCCGTGAGGCGCAGCCTTTCAAACTCATGTACCGCAGCTACTTCCGGAGATAGCACCGCAATCACTCTCGCCATCCGCAACAGACTCTGGAAATCCTCGCGCAACGCCGCTAGATGAGCGCGGACGACATTTCGGCGTTCCCGGCGGACTCGCCGTTGCACTCCGCGGGGGGCCTTCTTCGAGAGGAAATCGTAATCTGCCGCTGCCAATGCTTGGCGGATCTGCGGCAAGTACGTCATATGTCTGCGGCCACACTCATCAGGGACGCTCACGCGCGCCGAACCCGCCCTGCGTCTTCTTGGCCTTCGAATCGACCATGCAAAAAGAATGAGAAGCAGCAGAATCAGTCCCGAGAAGAGGTAGAAAAACAGGCTCACGGTCTCTTCGCCTCCGGAAACATTATTTGGTGCAAATGTTCATTCAGCAGCTTCAAGCGGAGATTGATCTCAGGCGCCAGGGACCGATAAACACCCCTGGAAAGCAGGTCAGGTTCGCGGATGACTTCGGGTTGCCACCGACGAATGGCCCAATTCCAAGTCAGCAGGCTCGCCAAATACGCCAATATGCCGAGTGAATTCCAGAAATTTGCATACCGATACTTCCAACCTTCCAGAATCGTATCGTTGAGCACCGCAAAGCAGGAATACAGGAAGAACCCTATCGCCAAGGAACGCACCGCGGTCTCCATGGCCAGCTCGTAGTAATGCGCAAAAAGAAAGAACATCACGAGCACGACGGTAACCGTCAGTTCGAGGCCCCGGTCGGCGTTCAGCGCGAGCAACGGCCATTCAAATCCGGCAACAACCACGGAATACACCAACACCACAACTGCGCTGCAGACCAGCATGCGCCAGGCGAGCGCCCAGATGCCTCGATACCTCCCCAACACCCGCCGGCAAATCTCCACAACGGCCATCGCCCGCGCAAGTATCACCAGTCCTTGCGTCCCCCACGCCATCCGCTCCGAACTTATCGAGGAGAATCCCCAGATCTTGTAGCTCACCATGAGGATCACGCTTTGCAGGAATGCAACAAGGACGTACGTGAAGAAGAACGGGAACACACGATGGTTCTTGCGGTGGACCAGCAGAACCAATAGCGTGAGTTCGAGGAATACCGTAATCCCCCAAAACACATTCTGGAAGGTGGCTAGCTCACTCATTCTGGGCGCATACTAACATTTGCATAATGCTGCAGTAAATAGTCAGTATGCGCCCATGGAGTAGTCCGCCGGTACTGGAGCGACCGGAGCACTTCCGGTCGCCTAGGACATTAGATTCTTCTTAGACCAGAATCCG
Source organism: Candidatus Acidiferrum sp. (assembly GCA_041495665.1). Lineage (GTDB taxonomy): Bacteria > Acidobacteriota > Terriglobia > Acidiferrales > UBA7541 > Acidiferrum. Next base: position 1,306 of record JBGQDD010000283.1, on the reverse strand, counting down.
GCTCAACAGAGGATTTGGTGGGAGCGGTACAGGCCTCGGCGCGCCATCGGCCATGAGTGTACTCGCGGTTACCGACGTCGGGTTTGGCGGGAGAGGTACAGGTCTTGGCGCGCCATCGGCCATGAGCGTACTCGCGGTTACCGACGTCGGGTTTGGCGGGAGAGGTACAGGTCTTGGCGCGCCATCGGCCATGAGTGTACTCGCGGCTACCGACGTCGGGTTTGGCGGGAGAGGTACAGGTCTTGGCGCCCCATCTGCCACGAGTTCATTCGCGTCAGTTGACGAAAGTTTTGCCTTCAACGGGATGGGCCAGCCATCCGCATACATGGTCCGATCAATCGTTACGGGTTTACCGGCTGAGAGGTTGACGGACCGCGCAACAGGCAGTACCATCAAAATCGTGAACACAGAAACTGCAACCACTAGTGCGGCTTTTTTCAAGAGTGGAGCCTCCTGAGGCCATCATCAGGAGGGACAGTTTTGGCGGGGCCCAATGCTTGAAAATGTTCCGAATGCGGAACACATCGGGGCATGAGAATGCTTACACAGCTTCAGCAAAACCGCAGGGTCATTCAGGACTTCACGGTGACAACTCTTGCGGGCATTCCCGGCCTATTTGCCCGGCTCTCCTATCTGGCTTCTTTGCGAGATCTCTCCAGCGGCCGCTATGAACATGCCGGCCTTTTAGCCCTTTATCCGGACGCCGCTATCCAGCAAGCTTTGCAGCTTTGTCATGAACAAATTTTCGAACGGATACTGGAATCGCCGCTTTCCGGCCAGCAGGAGGACTTGCGTGCCTGCCTTGCCGGTATGGAAGGTGGGTTGTCTGGCGCGGTCTCACACTGGCGCCGCATCGAATCGTACCGGGTACTTGTGCCGGAAGCAGTGCCGGACTATCTCAAGGAACTTTTCTATTCGAATCTCCGGGCTCTTCTGCAGATCCTCGATGAGGAACGTTCTCCGGCCCGTTCAGACGCGTGACCACTCCTGTCACGCGGCCCACAATTTCCGCTTCTTCCGGCACGCGCCACGTCTCCGGCAAACAATGCGATAGCGGATGCGGCTGCATCACCAGCCGCGAGCCTTCCTGATGGAACCACCCGCAACGGTATCCACCGCGCACCTCCACGAAGTACATCGGCCGGTCATGCTCGGTCGTCCAATTGCCATCATCGATCTTGTGTACGGATGCATCCACCAGCACGATGCTCCCGGGACGCAGCAACGGCATCATTCGCCGGTCGGACATGCCGATATACCCATAGATGTGGTGACTATGGCCGTTCGTGAGCACACCCTCAAAGTG
>JBGQDD010000282.1:0-4944 GCA_041495665.1 Candidatus Acidiferrum sp. | reverse complement strand
GGTTCACTTCCACGTTGATGTAGAAGCCCTGGCTGACGCGTTCGGAAAATACCGAGCGCACCTCCGGCATGGTCGAGAGGGCTTGTTCGATCTGAGCGCCGATTTGCTGGATGCCATCAAGACTTGGACCCTGAATTTTCATGCCCACGGGAGTCTTGATTCCCGTCAATTCCATATCCAGGCGATTCTCGACGGGCATGGTCCAGGTATTCGATAGCCCGGGAAACTGCAGCTTGTCATTCATTTCCGTAATGAGTTTTTCGTAGGTCATGCCGGGGCGCCACTGCTCCGGCGGCTTTAGCATGATCGTGGTGTCGTACATGGTCAGGTCCGCGTTATCCGTGGCGCTATCGGAACGGCCCACGGTCCCGAAGACCGTCTCAACCTCAGGGAACGAGCGAATGATGCGGTCCTGGACTTGGAGCAGTTGCGTTGCCTGCGTGATGGAGATGCCCGGCAGCGACGTGGGCATATACAGCGCGGAACCTTCGTACAACGCGGGCATGAACTGGCTGCCGATTTTCCACGCCAGGGGAAAGGTGCAGGCCAGAAAGATCAGGTTCGCGACCAGCGTCGTCTTGCGATAACGCAGGCAGACACGAAGAACTGCCAGATACACGGCCTTGGAAATCCTGGCCATGGGATTCCTGGATTCCGGCCGCAAGCGTCCGCGAATGAATAACGGCATCAACGCGGGCACCAGGGTGATCGCCAGGATCGAGGAAAATCCGACGGCGAGAGTTTTGGTCCACGCCAGCGGACGAAACATCCGGCCTTCCTGCGCTTCCAGCAGGAATACCGGCAGGAACGAAACCACGATGATCACCAATGAAAAGAAAATTGCCGGTCCGACTTGTTTGGCGGCATCCAGCAGGATTTGCCGCTGCTTCTTCCCGGAATACGCCTCCTTTTCCGATTCTCCCGGCGGCAAGGATTCCTGGTACTCGGAAAGGTGCCGGTGACCGTTCTCCACCATCACGATTCCTGCATCGATTAACACGCCGATGGCCAGCGCCAGCCCTCCGAGCGACATGATGTTTGAGCTCACGCCGAGGTAGTACATGGGGATAAACGACGCGAGCACCGCAATTGGCACCGTGAGGATCGGGATGAGTGCCGAACGGAAATGGAATAAGAAAAAAATTGTGACCAGGCTGACGATAATCGCTTCCTCAATCAGCGTCCGCTGCAGCGTCTCGATCGACGCGTGAATCAAGCCCGAGCGGTCGTATCCGGAAACAACTTCCACGCCGGCGGGAAGCGATGGCTTGATCTGTTCCAGTTTTTGCTTCACTCCGTTGATGACTTTCAGCGCGTTCATCCCGTCGCGCATCACCACGATTCCCGCAACGGTCTCGCCTTCGCCTTGCCACTCCGCCGCTCCGCGCCGTATGTCTGGGCCGAACGATACCGTGCCCAAGTCCCGGATCAACACCGCCGTTCCATTTTTCGTTGCCACCGGTACATTGCGCAGGTCATCCAGCGAGCGCAGATACCCCAGGCCGCGCACCATGTACTCCGCTCCCCCCATTTCCAGTACGCGTCCGCCCACTTCATTCGTGCTCATGCGCACCTGTTCGATGACCGTCGACAGCGGGATTCCGTAGGCCCGCAGCCGGTCTGGATCGACGGAAACCTGATATTGCCGCACGTATCCCCCGATCGACGTAACCTCGGCCACACCCGGAACGGTTTCGAGTTGGTAGCGCAGATACCAGTCTTGCAAGCTGCGAAGCTCGGCCAGGCTGTGCTTCTGCGTGTGGTCTAGGAGAACGTATTCAAACACCCAGCCCGCTCCGGTTGCGTCCGGCCCGATCGCCGGCTGTACTCCAGCGGGCAGGCGGCTCGCAATCTGCTGCAGATACTCCACCACGCGCGAGCGCGCCCAATAAAGATCGGTGCCATCTTCGAATACAACGTAGACGTAGGAATCCCCGAACATCGTCTGTGCGCGCACCGCCTTCACATGCGGCGCTGCGAGAAGCGAGGTGACCAGCGGATAGGTAACCTGGTCTTCGATGATGTTAGGAGGCTGGCCTTCCCATGCCGTATGAACGATCACCTGCACGTCGGAGATGTCCGGCAAGGCATCCAGCGGAATGTGACGCAGCGCCCAGATGCCAACGAACACCAGGAGAAGGGTTCCAGCGAAAACGAAAAAGCGATTCCGCGCGCACCAATCGATTAGGCGGGAGATCATGTTACATTCCCCCCGTGACGTTTACTGTGAGTTGCTTGTTCGCGACCACTTGGCCATCCTTCCGCGCAACAATGGTCACCTTCCAATTGCCTCCACTCGGGAGATTGCCTGCTCCCGCATAAATTCCAGCGCTCTTCTCCGCTAGCCGGAACTCCTCGCGTTTTGCCGCCATCCCCATTTCGGGCATTCCGCTCGTAAAGAAAGTGGCAGTTACCTCTGCATTCGTGATTGGTTTTCCTTCCGTGCCGGTCAGCTTGACTTGGAAGTTGTTCGCTCCCTTCTGCGGAGGAGCGGGTGTCGAACTAAATTCAATGGAAGCCAGTGCTGACGTTGCGGCCGCTGCCGTGCCCGCTCCCGGTGGCGGAGGGACATACGTCCCAAGTGCAGCTTGCAGTTGACTTTCGGAATCGAGCAGGAAGTTGGCGGAAGTAACGATTCTTTCTCCCGCCTTCAATCCCTTCAACACCACGTATTGTTCATTCACCATCGGTCCAAGAACCACTTCGCGCGGTTCAAGATTGCCTTCTCCATGGTCGACGAAGACGACCTGCCGGGTCCCTGATTGCAACGCGCCGCTCGCCGGAATCACGAGCTGCGTCCCCATGGGAATCTGAAACGTCACATTGACAAACATTCCGGGCGTTAGAGCAAGGTTGGGGTTCGCCAAAACCACGCGAACCCGCGCCGTGCGCGTCACCATGTCCACGTCGGGATAGATGAAGTCCACCCGCCCTCGAAAGCTCCGGCCCGGATAAGCATCCACGCTTAAGGCTGCGGGCATGCCGGCTTTGATCCGTCCCAAGTCGTTCTGAAACACCTGTGCGAGCGCCCACACCGCCGAGAGATCCGCGATCGTGTAAAGACGCGTGTCCGGTTGCACGTTCAAGTTGGGGAGCGCATTCCGCTCGGTGATATATCCCGATACGGGCGAGGTGATTTCCAACGCTTCCACCGCCTCGCCCGTGGATTCCATTCGCGCAATTTCCGACTCCGGCACATTCCATTGCTCCAGCCGTTCTTTCGAGGATTCCAGCAGCGTGCGGATGCCGGCGGCTACGTCGGGAACTGTGCTTTGCGAGAGTCGCTTGGCATTCTCCCTGGCGACCAGGTATTCGCGCTCCGCCACCACGAGTTCCGGGCTGTGAATGGTGAACAGAGGCTGCCCCTTTCGAACGTACTGATAGGTGGCATCCGCAAAAACCTTTTCGATGTGCCCGGCGAATCTGGTTTGCACGTAGGAAATTCGTCTTTCGTCGATGGCTACCGTGCCGGTTACGCGGATTTCATCCAATATGTTCTTCCGCTCAACCGCGCCGAACTTCACGCCGATGGACTGCAACCGTTCGACCGGGAGCTGGATCGGTGCAAGCGGGGCTTCCGTCGCGGCGGGCGGCGCGGCGGCGGGCTTCCTTTGGTCTGCTTGCTCCGGCGCAGCCGCTGAGACCACCGGTGCCAATGGTGGATGAGTCGCTGGAACTTTACGCGCATGCCACCAGAATCCTCCTAGAATCGCCAGGAGCGCGAGGTTGCCAACCAGAGCGAACAAGAATGCTTTGCGGTAGTTTTTCATAACGGTGTCCCCTTATCTCGCGCCTTCGCGCAGCGGCAGCCCCGTCATTTCTTCTATACGTGCCCAGGCGGTTTCATGCTCCGCTAGCGTTTGCCAATACTCTCCATCCAATTTCAGTACATCCAGAAAGGAAGCCAGCAGCGCCTGGAAGTCCTGCCGATTCGACTGGTAGGCAGCCATTCCGGCTTGCAGTTCGGCGTGCGCCTGGGGGATCAGGCCTTCGCGGTAAATCTTGAGCAGTTCCGCGGACTTCTCCTGCGTCAGGAATTCCTGCCGCAGCGCAAAAGCGATTTGCTGCGTTTGCATTTCCGATTCGCTGCGCGCGCGATCCTGGTCCGCTCGCGCTTGCGCCAGTTTTGGTTGCTGGCGGCGGCTGCGGTAAATCGGGATTCGCACGCCGAGCGTGAACATGTAATACGCGCGAAATTGCGCGGGATCGGTCCGTTGCCACATGTATTGCAGATTGAAATCCGGGTAGAAATCCTTCTTCGCCAGGTCCACTTGCAGGCCTTGCCGCGCGATCATTTCCTTGGACCCCGCGATCTCCGGATTGTTTGCTTTCGCGGCATTCAACAATTCGTCGTAGGTTTGTATCGTCGCCGTCTCCGAAAGCGGCTCCGTCCCGATATCGGGAGCCGACTGCGAACGATTCAGAAGCTGTTTGAGCGTCGCTTGCGTTTTCCCGGCCGCCAGCTCGTTCATCGTGATTTCCCGCAGCAGTTTTGTGCGCTCGATCTGCGCTTGCAGAACTTCCTGCTGGCTCCCCATCCCGCTGCGGTAGCGCACTTCGGTGGCTTGCTCAACCTGCCGCAGCAGCTCACCATCGCCATTGAGGATCGCAATTCGCTTCGTGAGGTAACTCAGTTGCACGTACGCGCTCTTAAGCTGGCTCTGGATCGCTCTGCGGATGGACTCATACCGTTGTTGCGCCACATCCGCATCCTTCCGGGCAATCTCTCCGCGCAGCCGTAACTTTCCCGGATAGGGAATGTCCTGGGAAAAACCCAGCCCGAGATACGCGAAGTCGCTATTGCTGTAGCCCGCGAACGGGCGCGGACTGCCCACGCTCACGTGCTGAAGCACCGCTTGCGGATCGGGGAGCGTGGAAACCTGCGACGGCACTTCCCGCGCCGCCTCCACGCTGTGCCGTGCTGCCTGTATTTGCGGATTGTTC
>JBGQDD010000281.1:0-4973 GCA_041495665.1 Candidatus Acidiferrum sp. | reverse complement strand
GGATCGGGACGCCCGGGCCTATTGCCTTTCTTCACCTTCTGCCAGCTTCCCCCAATACTCAAGATTTTCTCCTCTCCCTCCCCTATTAGTTTCGCTGCCCGCTTCTCACCAACAACTTACAGCTAAGGACCAGCAACTGACTCCGGGCGGCGCTTTGACTTCCCCGCTCCTATCCTCCCCGCTACCTGGCCCCTCAACATTTCCACAGCCACCAGTGAGCTCTACCCCTTTGTTTTCTTCTCTTTGCGCGACCGTTCGAAAGATGCCGTAACTTCTTCTATTTAAATACTTTAGATTTACTTGACAAATACTATAACATGCTGTATCATGAGTCGTGAATTCTCGACTCTACCTCCGCCAAAGCAGCCCTCGCCGATCTCCTCTTTCACACCGTTCCTTCCATCTCCCTTCTCATTTGTCCTTATTTACCGTCGTCCATTCCCTTTCTGTTCAGCCACTTACAAAATGCTCTTCCCGCAACTCCTTTGTTTTCAAAACAATCCATTTTGATGGGGGGTATGCCCCCCCTCTTCGACCATTGGACGTTCGGACTTGCAGACGTTCAGACGCGTTTCCGATCTATCCCCTGTCTTTTCATATTCTTCCACACTCTTTTGCACCCAACAAAAACTCAACTCGTTTGTTTTCAAATGTTTCCGCACTCTTTGCCAAAAACCACCCGGGGTGGGGGGTACCCCCCTGCGAACTTCGCACAGATCCGCAGGATCGCCCGAAACCCCGAGGACCGCATTCTCGTATCCCTATGAAGGACCCATGCGCCGCCGTCTAATTCGCATCGCTTTGATTTTATTGCTCATCCCGCCGATCCTGGCGGCCGTGGCCGGATGGCTGGCCGGCCCCGCGTTCCTCCACCCTATTCGCCGCGAACTCACGACCGACCTTATTCGTGAAGCCGACGCCTCCTTCGCTGCCACCGGAGCAACCCGCGAGGATTTCGATGTGCGCGCTCCGGATGGAGCGCTTCTCAGGGGTTGGAAAGTCCGCCCGAAGAATCCCAACGGCAGTTGGGTCCTCGTCTTCCACGGCGTCGCCGACAATCGCGTCGGAGTCATCGGTCAGTCGGAATTCCTCCTGCGCGCCGGCTATAGCATCCTCATGATGGACGCCCGCGCCCACGGCGCAAGCGGCGGCCCCATCGCCACTTACGGCTGGCTCGAACGCAACGACACCCGCGCCATCATCGACGCTCTCGTTTATTCTGAGCAACATAAATTCATCATCCGTCAGATGAGCATCAACCCCCAGCTGCCATTTCCGGCACGGCCCGCCTTCCACTTATTTGCACTGGGCGAGTCCATGGGCGCGGGAATCGCGCTGCAATCCGCGGCCGCCGATCCGCGCATCGAAGCCGTGGTCGCCGAAGCCCCCTTCGCCAATCTCCGCGAAGCGGCCTACGATTACGCCGGTCTGCGAAAATACCCCTGGCTCGGAAAAACTCTTTTCGCTCCCGGGACATGGACGCTGCTGTACCGCGACGAAAAACTCGCCGGTTTTCCCGTCGCGGAAGTCTCGCCGGTAAAAGCCGTGGCCTCCCGCGCTTTTCCCGTTTTCCTCATCTGCGATGAAAAAGATGTCGCACTTCCCTGCCGCCATTCGAAAATGATTTACGCCGCCGCCCGCGGGCCCAAACAACTCTGGGTCGTCCCCCGCGCTTTCCATACCGCCGCCTATGGCTTTGCACCCGAAGAATTCCGCCGCCGCGTCCTCTCTTTCTTCGCCGCCGCCGCGAATCCCGCTTCTCCGCAAAACCAAATTCCGGGCGCCGATCGAATCTCGCTATCAGGAAAAGATGATCGTGTTCACAAATAAAAAAAGGCCGCTCTCGCGGCCGTTGAAGCTGCCCTTGCACTGGGCTCTCGCTTCTTTCGTCACTGCGCGCTCTGCGTTCTCTGTGCCCGGCGCCTGCCCCGACCGGGTCGGGGCGTTAAATTCTTTCTCCTTTTTTCAATTTCCCATTCCCTCACAATTCCAATTTTCTGATTTCCCATTTCCCAATTTCGCTTTCCTCCATTCACAGCACGGGATGCTGGCGCGCTTCCCATTCCTGGCTCAGCCGGCGCACGGTCTCCCGCAAGCGCACGGCCAGCGCGGCAATTGTTTCAAGCCGCTGCTCTCCGCCGTGCGGGAGTTTGCCGTCATTTTTCCTGTGAACCTCCGCCAGCAGAAGCTCCGCGTTTCCCAGAATCCCGGTCAGCGGGTTGTTCAGTTCGTGGCGGAGCACTTCACCAAAATCTTCCTGCGCTTCCTCGAATGGTTCGTGCGCGCTGTCCGCCACCCTCTGCGCCTGGCGCAAGTGGCTCCGGATCAGGCCAAGCGCCGAAGGCAGGCATCCTCCGTCGCGCATCACATAGTCGGCGGCCCCGGCATCGATCAACGCCGAGAGCTCAACGCGTTGCTCCGCCGTCCCAATCACGACCACCGGCGCATAGACCGCCAGCGAGGTCACCACCGCGTCGAGCCGTGGCACGATCCCTCGTGATCCATCGGATTCGGGCGCGATCGCCGCTTCTTCGAGTACGATCACCGCCGGCGCGTCTTCCTCGAGGATTCGCCGCGCCGCGGCGACGCTGCTCACGGACGCCACGCGCAGTCCCGCGATGCTCTCCTCGAACTCCCGCCGTGCCGCGGCGCACAGCGCCGCATCGTCACTCACCACCAAAATAGTTTGTTCCCTGTTGCCCATGGCCTTATCCATTTCTTGCGGCGTTCTTTCTTGCCACCGGTGCAAGCGGCGCTTGATGGTGGGCTTGGACTTCGAGCACACCGCGAACCTTCTCCGTCAACTCTTCCACGCGGAACGGTTTGGCGACGTGCGGCAGGTGGTGGCGTTCCAGAAACTCCCGGGTTTGCGCGGCGATGACATCGCCGGTCACAAACAGGAACCGCTCCCGCAAAGGATTTCCGGAGCGCTCCAGCGATTTGTAGAAATGCTGCCCATCGAGACCGGGCATCTTCATGTCGCAGATGACCAGGTCGAAGGACTGCCGGGCCGCGCGCTCCAGGGCTTCGCGGCCATCCAGCAGCACTTCCACATGCATCCCCTCGTCTTCGAGCACGTCGGCGATCAGGCGGGCCACGGTCGGCTCATCCTCCACAACGAGCACGCGCGCGCCTTTCCCGGTATCGAACGCGGGCGCAAGCCGATTCTCGCGGCCCGCGGCCTCCGCGGCTTCGGGTAGAAAAGTCTCCCGCCCCGGCAAGGGAGAACCCAGCGCCTCGTCCTGCGTCATTTCCGCGGCCGCTGGAAGTTCGATTCGGAAAACCGCGCCTCCCTGTGGCGGACTCAAGACGTGCACCTGCCCGCCATGTTCGCGCACCACGCTTAGTACGATGGCCAGCCCCAGCCCGGTCCCCACGCCCGCGGGTTTGGTGGTGAAGAAGGGATCGAAGATTCGTGCGAGGATGGCCTGAGGTATTCCCGGCCCGTTATCCGCGACTTCCAGCAACACCCGCCGCTCGCCGATTCTTTTTGTCCGCAGCCGGATCGTTCCGCCCTGGCCGTGCTGTTCGATGGCCTGCCGCGCGTTGCCCACCAGATTCATCAACACCTGCTGCAGATGACCGGGGTCGCCCTGCACGAAGGGAAGGGCCGGGTCCAGATCGATCTCCACGCGGATTTTTTCGGCGGCGAGACTGAACCGCTGGAGGTCCATCGCTCTTTGGACAATTTGATTCAAGGACAGCAGACGCCGCTCCGGGAGCGTTTCCCTGGCGTTCAGGAGCAACTGCCGCAGGATGGCGCCGGCGCGCTCCGCCTCCTGATAAATCTGCCGCACTTCCTCGGTCCGCCCGGGCAGATCCTGGCGCGCCAAAAGCCGGTGCGCGTAGCCCAGAATGCTGGTCAGCGGGTTGCTCAATTCATGCGCGACTCCGCTCACCATCTGTCCGAGCGCCGCGAGCTTCTCCGTCTGAAGGAGTTTCGAATGGAAAACGCGCTGGGCGGTCAGGTCGCGGTAGATCTCCACGCGCCCCAGCAGCCGCCCGATCGGATCGAGCACCGGCCGCGCCGCTCGCTCGAGGATGCGCGGCGCCGGAAGCATCATTTGCAACTCCTCGCGCACACCCCCTTCGATTCCGCGCGCCAGTTCCCGCCAGCGCTCCGCGAACAGCGCCGGTTCCGCCGCATGACGATTGAGACGCTCGATCAATTCCTCGAGGGTCTTGATTTTCCCGGACTCTTCCGGCGCAAGACCCACGATCTGTTCGAATCGCGTATTCATCGCGCGGACGTGGTCCTGGGCATCGAACAGGACGACTCCTTCTTCCAGCCATTCGATGACGTTTTGCAATTCGATTTCGGCTTGGCCGGCCGGTCCCCAAGATTCGCGGGTCACCAGAGGTTGGAGCAGAAGCACCGTGGCTTGGCCTTGCCGCGGGGCCGCCAAGCACAATCGCACGTCAACACCGTTGTGCAATTCCGCCCGAGAATACTCGTTATCGGTAACGCGCCTTTCCGCTCCCCGATCGAGCTCCGCCCGCAACCACGCCTCGAGGTGCGCCCGGTCGCGCCCGCAGAAGAGTTCGGCTAAGCGCGCTTGCGCCGGAAGGCCCGCCCGTTCCGGCCTTTCGGCATGGGAGTCCAGGCCCGTTAGCTCCCTGGCGCCGCGGCTCGCCGCCGTGATTCTCCCCGCATCGTCCAGGAGCAGGAGTGGTTCGCTGATGCAGTCCAGCAATGCGTGTTGCCGGCCGGCGAGCTTCGACTCCTCTTCCTTTCTTCTTCTCCGGCGGAGAACGGCGGCCACCAGAAGCGCGCGCAACTCCAGACGGTCAAGAGTTGCGAGCGAGGTTGCACCGTCCGGCAGTCCTGCGACCAGCGTCCCGAGGAGCTGTCCTTCCGACTCCAGCGGAAACGCGACGATTCGAGCCACCGCTCCCCGCATCCAACCGATCTCGGACTCGCTTCCGATCACCCGCCGCGCCTCCAGGGCCCGCCGCCACACGCTCGCCAGCGG
>JBGQDD010000280.1:0-4990 GCA_041495665.1 Candidatus Acidiferrum sp. | reverse complement strand
GAGAGACCGGCCCGGCGTGTGTCCAGACGTTAATTCGCCTGAAGGTCTCGAAGCGCCATGCAGCATTCACCTGGGGCGGAGGCGATGCCGCCGCAAGGGATTTCTTTCGCTGGATCGAGGAACGGCTTGCGCCTAAGCCACCAAACACGCCCGTGTCACTTGTCTCTATCCCTTCTCGGCGGCTCCCTGCCTTAAGAGGCAGGGAGAACTCCTCGACGCTATGCGCGCGGCCTACCAGTCGAAGGGACGCAGCCCGAATCTCCTCGCTTGATTGTGGGGGGGGGCGCGGAGTTCTCCGCAGGAAAATAACAGCGCCTCCCGTCGTCCCACTCTGATATTCTGCCCACATAACTGACTCCCCGATTCAATGGTTCGCGCTGTGAGAATGCGATGACTGATTCGGCGACGGAAATTTCGCTGAGCGAGGCGGCGCAAATCGCTGGGCGTTCGCCGGACACGGTGATGCACTGGATCGAGGAAGGCGCCATCGAAGCCTGGCAGACCTCGCCGCATGGCTGGTGGCGGGTCCGCCGGAAGTCGCTGGAAGTCTTCCTGGAACGGCGCGCTGAAAAAAGCGTGTCAGAAAACTCCGCACACGCAGCAGCACGGCTTTCGCGCGAGTCACGCAGATTTTGAGTGGTGCGCCTACCGAAGGTGAACTCCTCCAGGTCGAAAGGAAATTTAGCGGCGACCAGCGACCAGCGCCCACGGCCGATCCTACAGACCGCCGGTTTTCCCACTTTTTGAGTCGCAGCCCGATGTCCGTTGGATGCCGCTGGATTTTCATCCTTTCTGACCCCGTGGGACTCGGAAACAACTGATTCCATAGGGCTTGCGGAGGTACTGAAGAAAAAACAACGGTGTGGGACTGGATGGGACTCGAATTCGCCTATCTTTAACGTAGAATCAACGACTTACGAGTCCCACGGATGCCCCAAATCCCAAATAGCGCGGAAATTTCGACCGGCCCACCCAACAACAATAACCTTCTCTAAGTCCCTTATTTCTATCCACTTCTGCCGTATTCTGCCGTCTTCTGCCGCTTCCTGTCGCACTCCCACTTATCTCGGAAAACCCCAATAGACAGCTCACCTCACTCCTGTTTTTTGTAAGTGTTGCATCTAAAGGACTTAGGTTCTTAGTAAGTCTTTTGTTTGCAACACATACGAGGGGCCCAGAAGTGTTGCATCTAAAAGAATTAGTAGTTAACATAATTATAAAAACGGTCTTGCGTTTCATGCGCGCAGTCACAGCCGGGGCTGCTTTGCAGGGTACCAGCAGTGAGGACGGAAAAGCGGCAGCAAGCTGCCGCACTCCAAATAAAAAACGGCAGCCGAGGCTGCCGCTTTTTCTACCAAGCCACAATATGACCTGGAAGAATTATACCACATCGGAGGAGACGGGCCGAATAAGGCCTTTTCGGTGAGCCCGAGGAGTTACCAGCGGGCGCGGATGCGGTATTTCAGGACGGACGTGCCGTCCTTGGCGACCGGGACGTTGAATTGGGCGGCAAAGGCCGCGGTCTTTGTGTATTTGTAGGTGGAAGAAAGCATTTCCCAATCGCCGCCGATGGGTTCATTCACCTGCACGGTGACAGGGCCGTCTTTGTGATTGCGGAGCGTGACTTCAAATTCCATCTCCCAAACGTGGGTGTCGATGCGCTTATAGTCTGTCTGCTTGTGCTCGGCGACGACATCGAAAGCGTTGCCGATGTGGATGTTGACGTTTTCGTCTTTGGGAGTGTGGTCGATGCGGTCTTCGCCGGCGAAGAGAATGCCGCCTTTTGAGTCTTTCTGATAGACGCGGACGTTGCCGGCGGGAAGTGGAATGCCCAGACCGGCTTTTTCTTCATTTTTGAATTTGTAGTAAACCATCACGGGGTCTTTTAGCGGGGCACCGGGATTCTGTACATTGTGGTAGTAGTAGTTCTGCCCGTTCACGACGAAAATCTTCTCCACGGGTACGCCACTGCCCTGGAGCAGGCTGATCTGCTTGGTTTCCTTGTCCTCGACGGAAGTCTTGCGGCCGAGGGAATAGAGATGATATTCGCTGAAACTTTCCTGTTGGAATTGCTGGGCGACCTTGGCAGCGGCCATGGGAGCATTAAGTTCCATGTCCCTGCGGGCATTGACGGGCAGGCGATTCAATTCGCCGGCGACGAGCTGCAGACGGGCGTTGCGGAAAGCGGTACCGCTGTTGTTGACGACGGTAACCCAGCCATCCAAGTCCGCGCTCTTGTCGTCGCGTGCGACGGTAAGGACGTAGTCGGCATTCCAGGACAAATTGCTGGCGAGGTAGGAAGCTTCGATCTGCTGTTTTTTCGCGCCGGAATTCTCGAGCGACATCAGCAGCGTGGGACGCTCGTAGAGATTGGCAGGGACTTCGGGGAAGCGATAGCTCTCGGCAAACATGCCGGTGACGATGTCGTTGCCGATTTTCCAGACGGGGCCGTTGTTATCGGAAAGCAGGGTAGCTTTGATCTCTTCGCGCTTGGTGGTGCCGTTTTCCTGATAGGCGCGCACCAGCGTGACTTCCTTGCCGACGTACTTGTGGAGGAGCTTGGCAGGCTCGAGAAGATCGTATTCGTAGTTCTGTTCGATGACGCCGAGCTTTTCCGGATCGTTCAGCGAACGGAAATGGACAGTAGCGGGATTGACGGTTGCAGCGATGTCCATGAACTTCAGGCGAAACGTGCCGGCAGGAAGTGTGAGATTGCGGACGTCGCGAATGAGAGCGATATTGGAGTTGTAGACGGTAACGTTGAGATCGGTCTGATCGTTGAGGCTGGTGGATTGATCGCCGGCCGTGGAACGGGCCGCGTCCTTTTCCTGGGCGGCATAGACTTTGTTGCCGCGGACAGCGGGATAAAGAATGGCCGCGCCAGCGGTGAAAACCGCAGCAACTGAAATCATACCTAACAGCCGAGTGGTTGCCTGACTCCCGGGGATCTTCATCACTTTCACCTCAATCTGAATTTGCCTTCTCTCTTAGAACGATGCGGGCGAAATTTCTTGCACGGGCCGCCGCTGATGGGAGGCGGCGCTCAGGGGCTTGGAACGGGCGTCCACGTCAGCCCACCGTCGCTGGTTTGAAAGCTCTTCGAAGTGCGAGCGTTCCAAATGGTGGCGTGGAGCGCATCCGTGGCGTGAATCCCGCCAAGATCCTCCGACAGCGGCGAAGAAATCAATGTCCAATGCGCGCCGCCATCCGTGGTCAGGAGAATGGCTCCGACGCGGCCGACGATCCAGCACACTCGATCGGATGGAGCGGAGCCGGCAAGCAAATCAACAAGGACTCCACTGGTCTGGCGCGACCAAGAGGAGCTTCCATCTTTGGAGATCTCGAGGAGGCCACTGCGTCCGGCGCGCCAGATGACGCGCGAGCCCGGCGGTGAGATCAAACGCGGACTTGAAATCGCCCGGGAGACTTCCACAGAAGCAGAGTTGTCATAGCGGGATCCATCGCCGGCAACCGCTTGCGGAGGGGCAGGAGCCACCGGCGCGGCAGAGGCAGTCTTCAATTTCTTCGTGTCTGTCTGACCGAGTGGGGCGGGACCCGGCACCCTTGGAGAGGCGGCATTGTATTGATTTTGTGATTGAAGGTTCGCGGTCTGCGCCCGCGATTGCGCTTCAGCGTTTTCTTGCCTTCCGCCTGACAAGGTCCTGGCATCGCGATCCAACTGTTCTTCGGCACGAAGCGAATCAACGGAGGAGGCGCGCCCTGCGTCTTTTCGCAAGCGGCCCTCTTTATCGGCCAACGTTCCCGAAGGCGAAACATGCGCCAGGTATTCCTTCTTCCCATCCGATTTCACGGCGCCCGATGCGCCCCCGGTATTCGCGGCGGCAAATTCATCGGCTGAGGATTGAGGCTTCGTAAGGGCGGCCTTCGCGGGCGGAGCGGCCTCTTGCACCGCTCTTGAAACTGACGGTGTGGGCGGAGGGGGCGCTTGGTTCGTTGCCACCTGGACTTGCTTCAGACTTGGAAGAGGCAAGGGCTGGTTTTCGTGAAGGGCGATCCACACCATCAAGCCAGCGGCGATGGCTCCCGCAGGGGCGAGGAACTGCCATCGCGCACCCCGCAGGAGAAGAAGCCGGCGCGACTTTTTGCGCGGTGTTGCGCCGGCCGCGAGTTGGCTCTGGCTCGGAGCAGCCGCCGTTGAGAACGATTCGAGGTTCCGCGCAGCATTCACCGGCTCCGATTCCTTCACCGCGAGGACTTCGCCTTGCTGAGCGGCTTGCAAGGAAATCTCGGCCGTCGTTTCCAGATGAGCGAGGACGGTCTGGCAACTGGCGCAGCCGACGATATGTTCTTTCAGGGAATTCAATTGTTCGGGAAGCAAAGACCGCTCGTGATAAGCCGCCAGCGCTTCCGAATCGGGACATGCGACGCCCTGCGAGGCGGGGATTTCGGGCAATCCCGCAGCTTCACCAGCAGGCGCGGCAGAACGCAGATGGCGTGCAAGCGCTTTGTCAAAACTCCGATCGCGTTCGTCAGACGCCATAGGCTTCTCCATCCTTAGAACGAAACTCCGCAGCATTCTTGCAGGGCCCGGTCATGGCGTCCGCTTTCCGGCTGCCGGACCTGATGATTTTGACCGCGGCAGCAATTTTTCCAAATCGATGGGGTTGTCTCCCGCGCTGTATTCGAAACAGAGAGCAATCTCCGCGTCGCTAAGTCCGGGCTGAACCGCGGAACCGTTCGCCGCGCCAATGCCTTGTCGCAGAATGTCTTCCACCGCCTGGCGCAAGTCGCGCCGCACGCGGTCCAAGTAACGCGAAACGCTGGATTCGTGCTCCCCGAGCAGCCGCCCGATGTCGGCAAGCGTTTTTTCCTCGGCGTAATAGAGGCGGAGCCTCTCCTTTTCCTGTGGTTGGAGACGTTCGAGTGCGGTGTGCAATGCCCGCGTGAATGAGGCCACGTAGCGCTCGCGATGGGGATCGCCGGGCTGCACTTGCGGTCCGAGCAGCGTCTTCGGCCGTCCAACGCCAGT
>JBGQDD010000279.1:0-5006 GCA_041495665.1 Candidatus Acidiferrum sp. | reverse complement strand
CAGCGTTCCAGCGTCTCGCGCTCCTCCGGGCTCAACTGCAAAAGCGGAATCGGTCTTCCCCGCGCCATGGGTACCTCCCTTGTACCTTAGACGCAGGGAAAGTCATATTTATTACATGTATTTATAACTCAAGACACTAGCCCATTCTTTGAAAAAGTTTCGATCCAAGCATATTTTTTGCCGCTTAGCTGGAATTCGCCGTTCATGACGATTTGATCGCCGTTCCATCGGACATCGAAGGGGCTGCAGCCCTCCTCATTGAAATCGGCGCACCACAGTCCTCTGATTTGCTTTGTGTTTGCATCCCACCAGAAGAAGGCATTGTCGTAGTTTTCTCTATCCAGTCCGGTGGAGTGATACTCCTCGACAAAAGGAGTCCCGCCGGGCTCCATGCGCCAGACTTCCGTGCCTTCGGCTGTCGTGCCCTCCGGATTTAGAGCTGTCGGCTCGGAGACATCGCGGATCGACCACTTTCCTGAAAGAGCACTCACTAGTTTCTGAAATTCGGGGCTCGACTGCCTTGATTGGAGCGCTGGAACCCCGATTGCGCTGACTGCAAACGTGATTGCCAGTGCACACACGGTGACAAAGCTGACAAGGCCGAATCGTGACGATTTCATCGGTATCCCCTTCTGAGTGAGTTCAAAAACTGGAGAGACGCGTCGTTCGTGGTGAAAAGATACATCGATTGTTTCGAGGCGGCAACCCAATTGGGACTATCGTTTTGGGAGAGCGGGCGTGGGTTCGCGGTCGAGGGTGAAGTCCTGGGCTTGGTCGTTGAGGACGGCGCGAAGGAAAGCGTTGTAGTCGGCGGCGCGCTCGGCGGGGACTTGCCGGAGCAAGAAATTGATGTGGCGGGAAGCGGTGATGGTCAGTCCTTTGGAGGAGTAGTGGGAGGCGAAGGTGGCGTAGTCGCGTTGGACGGAAGTACCGGTCGGGGCACGAGGAGTTGTTCCCGGGGGCAGATGCAGAGTCATTTGGGTTTCGACTTCGAGCGGAGTGCCGAGTTCGATGGGAGCTGTGGCAGCGCCTGGTGCGGGTTTCGCGGGCGGATCGGGCAAGCCTAATTGGGGAAGCAATGCGGGGATTCGCACCGGCTTCTTAGACCAGTCCACAAACTTGGGTTGGCTGATTTCATAGTCGACCGTGAAGGGCTCGCGCGTGGCATAGGGATCGGAGGCGCTCACGCTGGTCACTTGTCCGCGGAAGCCGTCGGAGAGGGAGAGAAGCTGGGCGAGGTCCTTCCATTTGTCCTTGGGCGATTGGTGAAACGCGACGCGGAGAAGCAGCTCGTTGTCGCCGCGCATGGAGTAGTGAACTTTCGCGGTGAGTTTTCCGTCGGCGGCCAGGCTGGCGTCGATCCGAACTTTTTGCATGGCAGGAAACGGGATGCCGGTATCCACAAGGCACCAAAGTTCCGTTACCGCGGGTCCCACCACCAGAGCCTTCTTTCCGCGGAATTCAGATGGGATAACGAGATAAGGCGCCACTTCCGTGTTCAGGTCGAGCCAAAAGTTTATCGAAGGCCAGCCTGTCATCGTCAGAAGGTGGTCAAAAGCAGAGGGTCGTGGAAGCGAATCTCGAGGATTGAGGATATAGGCTGGGAGCAGGCCAGCTCGCGCCGGGCCAAAGTAGGAATTGGCGAGGGCGGCGAACAGCGTGTGTTTATCTTCCGGTGTTCCATAGCCGGAAGACAAAATTTCGGAGGGTGTGCGAGTCTTGAAGCCGGTTGAACCTAGGGGAAGGTCGATCGTTCTAATTTTCTGCGAGACGAAAGTGTAGATGGCTTCGGCTCGGAGGGACGGCGTCGAGACTGGATCGAGCTTGGCAACTTGTGCGAGTTCCGAGGCTGTTGCGGAGACATCTTTCTGTGGCGGTCCCTGTGGCTCAAGAAGCTCGGCTAGGCGGCCGGCAAGCTGTTCCCAGGATTCGTAACTGGTAACGACGATTTGCGGCTCGGAGGAAATGGCTTCTGCGGCACTCCCCGTTGATGAATCTGATGAGTAATTCCAGCGATAGACGACGCGGGCGTCGGTACGGCCCTCCGATTCGATGATCTCCGCCTGTGGCGTGGCAGGTGAAGTGTGCAACTGAACTTTGTGGGAGGCCGGGAGGTCGATCTCGAAAAGTTCCTGGGAGACGACGCCGGTGCGGTCGAAGGAGTGGTCGAGCCAGAAGTCGGGGGCGAGGGGATGGTGCGAGACGGTGGTGACGACGCGGTATTCGAGGTTGTCGCCGGGGGCGAGGCCGAGGATGCGGACGGATTTGACGCGGACGTCCTGGTAGGCAGGGGCGTTGACGACGGCGGGATTGGGTTGGTCGGTGATGGCGCTGGGGAGGATGTCGGCGGTGCCGCCGCTGGGATGCGTGATGTGGACGAGCGGAATCTCCACTGATTCGAAAGAGCGGTTGTAATCGAAGTTGAGGCGGGCGAACTGGCGAACGCCGAGTTCGGTGTTGATGTGCACGCGGGCGTGGACTTCTTTACGGCTGTCGCCGTTGGCTTCGAAGCGGTAGCGGGTTTCGAGTAGCTCGATTTGGGCGGGGTTTTCAGCTTTCTCGGTGGGCGCCGAAGCCTTGGCGCTGGGTTTCTCGGCGGGCTTTTGGGGGGCTTGCTGCGCTTGCGTGGAAGCAAGAATAGCGGAGGCGAGGAGAGAAGATACTGCGATAGCGCGCAAGAAGGGATGGGAGCTGAGAGGAAGTCGCAAGATGGCCTCGCAGGAAGTGTAGGGCGGGGGCGGAGGTGGGTAAAGAGATGGCTGCGCCCGCGTTGCCGGATATGCACCGCTTGCCGAGCACGCGCGGATGGAAAAGAAGGAGAAAGGATAACGCAGAGACGCAGAGTACGCGGAGGAGCGCGGAGAAAGATCGACAATTCTTTTTGGCCTACGCGCGAGAGATCGGATTCAAGACAGAGGCATAGCCGGAGAATTGGGCTGCAGGGTCGAAGAAACCAAATGCCGGCGAGTGTGGGAGCGGGGCGGCCGGAAAAGCGGCAGCAAGCTGCCGCACTCCAAAGAGACCGAATGGCGGCGGGTGCGTCTGAGTGCGTGATAGAGTTTGCGTGCGCGAGTGGCGCGAGGAGAAAACGGATGCGACGTGTCTTGGCAGGAGTGACGGGGGCGGGAGTGGTGATGGCGGTCGGGGTGGCAATGCTGGCGCTGGGGTTTTTGAGAGCGGGGGCGGGAGTGGTGCGCGCCAACGAGAAAGCGGCGGCGAAGGGGCCTGACGAGGATGGAACGAAGCCGGCGCTGGTGAAGATCGCGGGCGAAGGAATGATGGATTCGCACGCCTTCCAATACCTGACCGAGCTGAGCGATGACATTGGCGCGCGAGTGACGGGGTCGCCCGCAGAGAGAAAAGCGGAAGAGTGGGGCATGGCGAAGATGAAGACCATCGGCCTCGAAAACGTACACACGGAAAAATACCAGCTGTGGCGCGGCTGGACGCGCGGCACGGCGGAGGGGGAAGTGCTCGAGCCCATTCGGAGGGCGCTGCATGTGGATGCGATGGGCTGGACGGGATCGACGCCTGCGGGGGGCGCGGAAGGCGAAGTCGTAACCGCAAATCTCTTCGATATCGAGGAAGAAGTAAAAAATGCTTCACGGCTTTCCGGGAAGATCGTGCTGGTGGTGATGCAAAGCGCGCCAAAGAAAAATATGGATTCCCTGTTTGCCATCTTCGGAGATTTCCTGAAGGCGGCGGGCAAAGCAGGAGCGGTCGCGGTGATCGGAGGCCAGGGGGGATCGAAGGCTTCCGGGATGAACCTAACGCACACGGGGATTCTCGGTTTCGACGCCGATTTTGCCATCCCGGTCTTGTCGATGACCGCCGAGGATCATGGGCAGCTCGAACGGTACGTCGAGAGCGGGAAGAAAGTGCGCGCGCGCTTCAACGTGCAAAATACTTTTTCAAACGGGCCGGTGGAATCGGCGAATGTGGTGGGAGAGATTCGCGGGCGCGAGAATCCGGAGCAGGTGCTGGTCGTCGGAGCGCATCTGGATTCCTGGGATCTTTCCGAGGGAACCACGGACAACGGCACGGGCTCGGCGAGCGTGCTGGCCTCGGCGGAAGCGATTGTGCGCTCCGGCATGAAGCCGCGGCGGACGATTCGCTTTGTATTGTTCACCGGCGAGGAGCAAGGGCTCGACGGTTCGTTTGCCTACATGAAGCAACATCAATCGGAATTGGCCAATCATTTGGGCGACCTGGTGCTGGATAACGGGCAGGGGCCGGTGAAGGAATTTAACCTGGGAGGCCGCGACGATCTGGTGGCAAGCTTCCGGCCTTTCGTGCAGTCGCTTTCCTCGATTCGTGAAATTTCCGTGAACGACAAGGTGGAAAACGGGACCGACACGCTGCCCTTCTCCATGGCGGGACTACCGGGAATCAACATGGATCAGGATTCGCCGGATTACAAATATACGCACCACTCATCGGCCGACGCGCTGGAAGCGGTGAAGCCGGAAGTGCTGGCGCAGAATGCCATGCTGATGGCGCTCACGGCGTATTGGATCGCGGACCGGCCGGAGCGTTTTGCTTCGCCGTGGACCGCGGAGAAGACGGCGAAGATGCTGAGGGCGCAGCACCAGTACGAGATGCTGAACGCCTTCCACCTCTGGCAGTTCGGGAATTTGGGAGGGGAGGAGAAAGGCAAGAACGAGCAACCGCAAAATTAGCGGCTGGGAAGGTCGAGAGGGAGTACTGCGACTGGCGGGGAGTTCGCGGTATTTTCAGCGTATTTCTTATAACTATAAATATATCAATGACTTAGAGCGGCAAGTGGAATCATCTAAGGCTCGGGGATTGTCCGCCGAGCGTTTTGGGAGTTCGCTCCGGGTGACATCCGAGGGCTGCCGGATGTGATAAACTAAGCAAGCAGACTTGGCGGGACGAACAGTCAAGACGGGCAACGCAAGGGCCAAACCCCCGAATTGCAGAAAGTTTTCCACCGGCTTGTATCGAAAGATTTGACAGGACGAGTTTTCTTCCTTATACTTCTGTGT
>JBGQDD010000278.1:0-5021 GCA_041495665.1 Candidatus Acidiferrum sp. | reverse complement strand
CTTCCAACGTTCGGACATGCCAACGTTTTTTGACCTATCCCCTTTCTTATCACACTCTTCCACACTCTTTTGCACAGAACAAAAACTCAACTCCTTTATTTTCAAGCGATTGCGCACTCTTTGCCAAAAACCACCCGGGGTGGGGGGTATCCCCACCTCTCTACGAGGAACAATATGAAACAGCAAACTGCCAATTCCGTCTTTTTATCCGTTCCAGGAAAGGCGCGGATACATGGGCGTTCCGCAATCGGGGAGGGGTTCGCCAACAAAGGGGCGGAAGACCTCTCAAGCGCGTGGAACTTACTGGCGGGTGGGGCGTACTATCTGGCAGGGGGTGGCCCATGTATTGCGATCGATGCGGGACACAGCTTACCTCGGGCGGGCAATTCTGCGCGAAGTGCGGGAAGGCGATTGTGGGGGGCGGGGCGGCAACATCCACTGCGACGGGTCGAGCTATGGGGCAGGTGGCAGCGGGGTCCGATGGGCGGGTGCAGCGGCATCTGCGAACTGTGGCGACGCTGTGGACGATTAACGGGATTCTGCGGCTGATGGGCGCCGGTTCGATGATGATTTTCGGAAGCGTATTCTTTCCGTTTCTGCGAGGCTGGGGAGGCCGGGGCGCGTGGCCGATGGGCGGATGGGGGCTGGACGGTTTCCTTTCGCACGGGATATTTTCCGCGGGCATGGTGCTGGCTATGTTTGGCGTTCTGCACCTGGTTCTAGCGTGGGGACTCTTCGAGCGCGAATCGTGGGCGCGGATACTAGGGTTGGTGATGGGGTTTCTGGCGCTGCTGCGTTTTCCGCTGGGCACCGCGCTGGGAATTTACACGCTGTGGGTGCTGCTGCCGGAGAGTTCTGGCGCGGAATACGACCGGCTGGCGCGGGGCGCCGGGCAATTGAATTCGGCGGCGGTTTCTTCGTAGGAGTTGTTCCTCCGCAGAAGACAAAAACTGGCGAGGTGAACTCGCCGCTACAAAAACCGAAAGATGCCGGCCTCCCCGACAATAGTCGGGGTAAACGACAGGCCGCCGCTACAGGGGAAAGAGGGCACGATCCCGACCGAGTCGGGACAGGTGTATCGTGCCCCTACAAGAAAATCCGTTGCTGGGAAGAAACGAAGCACACAAAGCGGGCGTCAAACTTGACACCCCCGTTAAGTCGGCCTACACTACGGAGTTTTTAGATGGTCCCGAAGGGCACGTAGTGGGGCGGGACCGATGTGGACGAGAGCAACAGCGGTGGCATGCACGCAGAGGCGTGCACAAGAGCATGAATAAAGTCACAGACAAGGTCAAGGCGAGCATGGACAAGAAAAGGCTGGAGTATTACAAGAAGAAATTGCAGACGCGGCGGGAAGAGTTGACGAAGACCATCGCGCGCACGCAAGAAGAGGGCCGCACGGCGGACGACGATGCGACGGTGGACCTGGCGGACAAGGCGGCGAACTCCTATACGAAGGAGTTTCTCTTTGGGATGACCAATACGGACCGCAAGATCCTGAACATGATCGACGCGGCGCTGAAGCGCATCCAGGCGGACGATTATGGCGTGTGCGCGAATTGCCAGGAAGAGTTGCAGCAGAAGCGGCTGGAAGCGGTGCCGTGGGCGAAACATTGCCTGGCATGCCAGGAAAAGATGGAAGAGGGATTGTTGCAATGATTGACACGGCGCGATTGAAAGCACGGGTCTCCCGACCCGGTCGGGACAAGTTCCGACCCGCCACTACAAGACTACTCCAGAAAGTTCGATTACTGCGGCGTACATTTCCTGTTTAATTAGAACGAAAAGAAGAGTAGATTGCTGCTGGCGTGGCGGACGGAAGCTCATCCAGCGGCATGGCGGCAGCACGGCGCCGAGGTGTGCGCGGCTGGACCCAGCTCGGCCGGGGCTGGCTCGCGGAGGCCAGCGACGCGGTCGTCAGCGTGTTTTTTCCTGCCGGATGCCGCATCTGCGACGCGCTGCTGACGAGCGCGAGCCGCGTTCCGATTTGCGAAGAGTGCCTCTCGTCGTTCAAACGTGTGCCCAACATTGTTTGCGAGGTTTGCGGGCGGCCTCTGCCTGGATTGACGCGGGAGCCGGAGCAGGCACTGCTCTGCCCGGCTTGCCAGGACAAGACCTATGCATTCGACAGGGCCCGCAGCTTTGCGGTCTATGAAGACGCGGTGGTGCGGGCGATTCTGCTGCTGAAATTCGAGCAGATCGGGCCGCTGGGGGCGTGGTTTGCGGAGCGGCTGGCGGAAGTGGTGAACGCGGAGGGAGACATGCTGGCGGCGGACGTGGTGGTACCGGTGCCGCTGCACCGCGAACGAGAACGGGAGCGCGGGTACAACCAAGCGGCGCTGCTCTCCAAGCCGCTGGCACGGAGGCTGCGATTGCCGCATAAAGCGGTGCTGCTGATGCGCACGCGAGCGCGGCCGGACAAGCAAGTGCTGAGTTTGGAGGAGCGCTGGGAGTCCGTGCGTGGCGCTTTTGCCACGCGCCCCGGCAGCCAAGTTGACAATCTACGCGTCTTACTGGTAGATGATGTATTGACAACTGGAGCGACGCTGGATGCCTGTGCACGTGCGCTCCGCGACGCGGGAGCCAAGTCCGTGATTGGGCTGACCGTGGCGCGGGCCGTCAGAAACCCCCTGCCAAGCACCAGAGAGTGGTAAGATAATCAGCAGAAGGCGCGATGGGCACAAACCGGCACATGTCGGTGGATTCCCGGGGGCGCTATACCCCCGAAGCGATGGGCGAGGCCATGCCCGGTTCCGAAGGTCCCGCAGGCAGTAGAACTCACAACTTGATTTCGCCGCGGCGTGCATCGCTGATGCAAGAGCCGGTGCTGGTGCTGAACGCGACGTTCGAGCCGATCAACGTGACGGCGGTGCGGCGCGCGATGGTGTTGATGCTGAAGGGCGTGGCGCAGGCGGAAGAGATGCACAACACGGAAGTGCACTCCGCGGCGCATGCCCACAGAGTGCCGTCGGTGATCCGCCTGCTGGCGTACCGGCATATACCGCAGCAGAGCCGGGCGCTTTCGCGAAAGAATATTTTGCTGCGGGACCGCAACACCTGCCAGTTCTGCGTGCGGGTATTTGCGAGTTCGGAATTGACGCTGGACCATGTTGTGCCGCGGTCGCGCGGCGGGCGATCGAGCTGGGAAAACCTGGTGGCCTGCTGCTACCGGTGCAATAACAGCAAGGGCGACCGGACGCCGGAGGAGGCTGGGCTGAAGCTGGCGCGGAAACCCCGGCCGTTTACGCTGCACACCTCCCGGCAGCTAATGCGGCTAATCGGGCACCGCGACGAACGGTGGCGTAAGTATTTGTTTTATTGAGATTTACGCTGCTAAATCGAGTTTTTAAAAGAAATCTAGATCAACAGGAAACCTTTTTGGCTGGCGGCCATCTAATATACCAATACCACTTCGAGGACACACCCCGGGAGGCGGTTAGGGCAATGCCCTAACCGCTTCTCTCCTTTTCAGGGCCATTTTCCACGGATGATGGTCTTAGATGGTTTCTTTGCGGCTGGATTCCGGAAAACTCTGCAGGGCCGCCTCTTCGCTCGGGAATTCCGGGAAAACCTGATAGAGCTGGGTAACCTTGAGAATCTCTTCCACTTTCGGCGACAAGCCGACCACTTTCATCTGTCCGCTGGCTTTCACGACCGAGACATAAATCCTGGCGAGCTCGCCGATCCCGGAGCTGTCCAGGTATTGCAGCCCGCTTAGATTCAGGACGATGTTTTTTCGGCCCTGCTTCAGCAGCCGGGAAATGGAATCGCGCAACGCGCCGACCTCGAAGGAAGTCAGACGCCCCGATACATCCAGGAGGGAAATCGGGCCTGCTTGACGAATGGTGACGGAAAAGTTTGTGGGCTGCACGGTTCGTACCCTAACTGCCGGGGGAGACATTCTACCTGCGGGATAGGGCGCGTGTGCGGAAAACTTTTGAAAGAAAGAGAAAGGTCGTGGATAACGCGGCGCTCCGCCGATGCGGGGGATTCCCCGCTCACAGCTACTGGCGCATGACCACGCGCAGGCCGCGGCGCCAGCTTTCGGCAAGGCCCACGCGCACGGTCTCAAGCTCCGGTGAAAGATAATTCAAGAGATCGTCGGTGGTCGGATGGAATCGCAGCGCGGGCGCCACGAGATAGACGAGCGGCGAAGCCTGCTGCAGTGCAACCCCTTGAAAATACCCATAGCGAGCGATCTCTCCGCTCTGCAACTGCCGGCGAACGCGCAGCCAATAATCCGCAGCCTGCAGCGGCAGATGGATATGCTCGTTGGCCTTCAGTTCAATGATCGCCAGCCGTCCGGAACGCGTCACGGTGAGGAGGTCCAGAATGCCGTGCTCGCCACCGGCATTGGCCAAAACCTGAGCGTAAACGAATCGCTGATCGAGCATGGCATCGATGCGCGTGACGTCCTCGCGAACGATGGATTCCAGCCAGCGCTCGGGCTGAACGCGGTAGAGCGAATGGCGCGTATCGCTGGCCAGCGGGTGGCGGTGAACTTCCAGATCGTGCAGCAGATGCTTCAGGGCGGAACGCGAAGCGGGAGTGAGTTCCTCGCGGGCGTCGGCAATTCCGAAAAAAACGCGGCCATCCTGCCAGCGCGCGAAGGGGAGGCCACGAAAACGCAGCCACACTTCACGGGATTGCGCCGCGGGATGGAGAGTCACGGCCTGTGGCGCTAGTGCGATAATGGCCTCCAACGCAGGCCGCGCCTGACCAAGAAGAGCTTCTGATTCGCGGTGCGGGACGAGCCAGGTATCCAGATTGCCCGCGCGCCGCGGATCGATCTTTTCGAGGATGTTCAGCGCGGGGTCGTGCTCGTAAAGCTCCACGGAGAGTTGCGGGTCGAGTGCAGCGAGCCGGTGCGCGACGGTGCCGCAGCCGTTTTTGGGAAGAATCAGCCGAAGGCCGGTTATCGCTCCGCGGCAACTCGATTCGCGCGCACGCCGCAGCCAGAGCAAAGCGAAGGTGAGGCTATTGTCGGCCGCGTCCGATGATTCGCCGCCGGGCACGGCCAG
>JBGQDD010000277.1:0-5025 GCA_041495665.1 Candidatus Acidiferrum sp. | reverse complement strand
GACAGGACTCCACTCTGTTTGCCGTCCTAGATGGAAAATTCGATCGGCAAAAAATCTCCGCCTATGCATTGAAAGACGGCTCGGCCGTAAAAATGTCCGGGCGCCAGATTTTTTCCGTGCCGGTCAGTGGAACAGCTAAGAAAATTTCCTTTACGTTTTTGAGGAGTGACCGCATCGCACTTACCAACGATGCGAACCTCGCCGTTTTTCTCGACGCGAAAAAACGGCCCGAGGACGTTTCGGAATGGCGCACGCGATTCGAACGTCTGGCGGGCTCGCCGGTATTTGCCGTGATCCGGCAAGACGCCGCAATCGGCGCCGCCCTGGCCGCGCAGGCTCCCGGCGGACTCCGCTCTCCTCAGCTCTCCTCGTTGCTCGATCAATTACAGTGGATCACCCTGGCAGGTAAACCGGAAAACGACCGGCTCCGTGTGGTCGCCGAAGGAGAATGCACGGCGGAGGCCACGGTGCGGCAACTCGTGGACGTGATGAATGGCGTCGTCATACTGGCAGAGGGAGGTCTGAATGATGCCAAGACCAGGCAGCAGTTGTATCCGGCGATGCGCGAGGCTTACCTGGAACTTTTGAAAAGCGCGGATGTTTCCAAAATCGATCGAGGGGATACCAAATCCGTCCGGCTCGTATTCGAAATCACCCCGGGATTTTTTGAGGCGGCACGCAAAGCTCCGCCAGTCATGCCGGACTCCGCTCCGGGCAAACCGCTCCCCGGAAAAGCTCCGGCACCCAGAAAAGGTCACACGTAAGAAAAACAGTTGGGAAAATCCGCGGAATTTCAATCAAGATTTAGTCGCCGGCAGTAGTGGACTTCATATAGCGCCAGGGATTGATGGGTGCGTTGTTCATCCGAACTTCGTAGTGGACGTGCGGACCCGTTGAGCGGCCGCTGATTCCCGTGTAGCCAACCACTTCGCCGCGCTTCACGCGTGCGCCGGAAACCGCCGAGAACGCGGAAAGGTGCGCGTACCAGGTGGTGATCCCGAAACCATGATCGATGACCACCAGGCGGCCGTAGCCCGCATGGTTCTCCGCGATGGTGATGATTCCATCCGCCGTCGCGTGCACCGGAGCTCCATAGTCCGAAGCTACATCCACGCCGGTGTGGAACGTGCCTTCGCCGCTAAACGGATCCAAGCGCTCACCGAAGCTATCCGTAATGTGCCCCATGACCGGCCAGATCGCCGGCGTGTACGTCGAGTCCGCAAAACTCATGGGGGAGAGCAAATGGAGTCCACTACTGGAGATGGCAATCACCGCGGCATTGCGCTTCAGGAAAGTGTACTGCTCGATGGAGCGGTCAAAAGCATCCTGGGCATCCACGGGGTTGTCGCTCTGATCGAAAGCCGCCGGATGATAGCGGAGCACCCCGTAGGTCATGGCCACTTCCGTCGCCAGGGACTGTAGAGAATCGAGGCGCTGGTTGGTGTTGTTGACGGTGCTCTGGAGTTGCTGATACTGCTTCTTGAGGGTTTCCTGATCGTGGCGAAGAGCGTTGTAGTTGCCGACTTTCCAGAGCATCCGCGAATAAGAGCCCACCGCCGCCGTCACCGTAATACCGCCGATGAGCGCCAATACCGCGATGCCATGCAGCACATAAGCCGGTACGATAAGCTTTTTGAGCTTACCCGGCGACGACGCGATATAAAATGTGTAGCTTTTACCCCGCATGATTACCGGGACCCCTCAGGCCTTTCAATTTGACGTTTGCGGGCGAATTACCCTGGTACCCGCTGGAACCCGAAATTGAACCAAAATCTGAACCGTGAGCCTTGGTCCGCGAACTTGGACATACTAAATTCTGTAGGGTTGGACGTCAACCCTGTATTTCGTGCTTTGAAGGTCAGGCTGTGCAAACCTGTCCCCTGCCCTAGAGTACAGGAACCATATATTGCCTACCCCAATGCCCCAGTTCTGACCGCTGAGTTGCGAGAGACAGGGTAGCATGACGAGCTATACTGTCGCCCGCAAGTAGATTGGAGTCCTCTCAGAACCCCATGCCGCGGAAATGCCAGAACGAAGATTCTATCCTGAGGAAGATTGCGGGCAGTTCCCGATCACCCCAGGTCCCACGAGCTGGGCATTCCGTCGCTCTTGGAATTGGCGATGACGCGGCGCTCTTCCGGCCAAAGCCCGGGCACGAAACGATTCTCACCTGCGACTGGTTCCTGGAAGGAACGCACTTCTTGCGAGAGAGGCATCCGCCAGATGCGGTCGGTTGGAAATGTCTGGCGAGAGCGGTCAGCGATGTCGCGGCAATGGGGGGCACGCCCCGCTGCTTCCTGCTGAGCCTGGCCCTGCCAGAGACGCACACCGGCCGGTGGCTGGATCGGTTCCTCGGGGGGTTGCAGCGTGCATCTCGGAAGTTTCAGTGTGTGCTGGCAGGCGGAGACACCACGCGGCGAAACGAGATTCTTATCAATGTGACCGTCGTGGGGGAAGTGCCTGCCGGGCGCGCCGGGTTGCGGTCGGGTGCCCGAGCAGGCGACATTCTTTACGTGAGCGGACGGCTGGGCGAGGCGGAATTGGGTCTGCGGATCGTGCGACGAAGCAAAGGAGCGGCGAGCAGGAAGAACCAGCTGACAAGAAAACATCTTTATCCGGAGCCGCGTCTCGCGCTAGGCCAATGGTTGGTCAAGAAGGGCTTGGCGACGGCGATGATGGACCTCTCCGATGGACTATCGAGCGATCTGCCGCGGCTCTGCGCGGCGAGCGCGGTCGGTGCGCTACTGGAAAAGGTAAAGATTCCGCAGGTCCTAACCCCAGATGATGCCCTAAAGCATGGCCACGATCCCGTGCAACTCGCCTTGCATGGCGGAGATGACTACGAATTGTTGTTCACCATCCCTCCGCGCAAAGCAAAGCTCCTGCCAAAGACTTTTCGAGGTGTGGGTCTCTCTGCGATTGGAAGAATCACCCGAGATCGAGCGTTGCTGGTGCTGGAAGAGAATGGCCACACGAGGCAACTCCTGCCCCGCGGCTGGGATCCCTTTCGGAAAAAGCTGTAGACACGCGCAGGATTCGAACCTGCCAGGAATTGCGGTTGTTCATATCGGTACACTCCTCCGTACAGCATTCGGACCATTTCCCCTACTGGCCTGAATCCGTTCTCACGACCAATTGTATGTGTGCCGCTGAGCCTGTACTTTGGCTATGGAAAGTTCGAGCAGGCCCCCTCCCCTTAGCCCTCCTCGCTTGACTTAATAAAACTAGCAACTGGAACCGATTCACAGGAGGCTTCGTGCGAAAACTTTTTTGTGTGTTGGCATTGATGACGGCGCTTTTTTTTTCGAAAGGAGTGCTGGCGCAACAACCCATCCGCGTGAATTGTGGCGGACCGAGTTACACCGCTTCGAAAGGTCAAGTTTGGCAAGCAGACAGTGGCTTTACTGGCGGCTCAGAAGAGACCATTAGTGGCGCAGTCGCCGGCGCCTCGGATCCGCTCCTGTACGAAGATTATCGCTGGAATCCCACGAGTTATTCCTTCCCGGTTTCCAATGGGGCGTACCAGGTCAATCTGTACTTCACCGAAGCCGCTCCTAAGGCCGAGTCCGTGGGAGCCCGTGTATTCAATGTTAGTCTCCAAGGGACGAAGGTTTTCGCAAATTTGGACATCTATGCGGCCGCTGGTGCAAACACCGCATTAATCAAATCGGCGAACGTCAACGTGACCGCCGGTGCAATCACCATTGCATTCGCCCACGTATCGGGTCTGAATCCCAAGATCAGCGCCATCGAAATTCTCCCGCTTCCGGCAACATCACCAGTTTTGGTGCTGAATTTCAAGTATCCCGACGGCACGCCCGTGGCTGGAACGATTAATTATTCCATCTCCTCCTCGCTGCTGAGCTTCCAGGGGAGCGCACCGCTGATAAATGGGCAAGCGCAATGCGTCTTGTTCTCCAACCCGAGCGCGCTGGGCATCAGCGCGCAATTCACGGTCAATTTAAACTTGACGGACAACGTCGGACACCAACTGTGGCAGTTAAACCTGGGGATGAACCCAGCTCAGGTAAACCTGGGTGCGATCCAGACTTCTTCTCTAAACGTTGTGGTTCAAAAACTGTAGTCGTGAACTTAGTCGAATCAGAAGCCGATGGCAGTTCCTCATTCAGCGGCGCTGCGAGACGTCGGCCGTATTCGCCGCCGCAGTTGACGGGGGCGGTGAAGGCGCCGGGGGTTTTTCTTTAGGGGCGGCGGGCTCGTCTTCTGTGGGAGCGGTATCCGGCGTGTCCACGTTGACATGATGCTCGCCAGCCTGCTGCTCCAGCGGAACGACGTTCGTGAAATCCATCGGGGGCGTACCGGCGACCGCGCCTTGCATGAATTCGAGCCAAATGGGAAGAGCGGCGCGCGCGCCGGTTTCTTTTTTACCGAGTGAAATTTGCTTGTCGTCGAAGCCCACCCACACGCCGGCGGTGAGCTGCGGTGTATAGCCTACAAACCAGGCATCGGTGTAGTCTTGCGTTGTTCCCGTCTTTCCGGCCGCGGGGCGTCCCAATGCCTTGGCCTGGATGCCGGTGCCGAATCGAATGACTTCTTCGAGCATGGCGGTCATCGTGCGGGCCACTTCGGGAGAAAGAACGTCGTGCACCTCGGGGTGCGCTTCTTCGAGCAGCGCGCCGTCGTAACTGGTGACGCGGCGAATCATGTGCGGATCGATGCGGATGCCGTCGTTGGGGAAAACGGTGAAGGCGGAGACGTGTTCGAGGAGCTTCATGTCCGCAGCGCCGAGGGCCAGCGGCAGATATGGCGGAAGCGGCGTGGTGATGCCGAACCGTTTGGTCATATCCACGACGGTGTTGATGCCGATTTTTTCCGCGAGTTTTACGGCGGGAACGTTGCGCGAGCCGGCCAGCGCGCGGCGGAGCGTGATGGTCCCTTCAAACTTCTCGTCGTAATTGCGCGGAGAGTAGGGCTGGCCGCCGCTGATGGTGGTAAACGGCAAATCGACAATGGTGTCGAAGGGCGTCGCGCCTCTCTCCAGCGCGTCGGCGTAGACGTAAACCT
>JBGQDD010000276.1:0-5030 GCA_041495665.1 Candidatus Acidiferrum sp. | reverse complement strand
CCGATTCCGTCGCGATTCAGCAAGCCACCGGTTGCAGCGAAAGTTGCCTTCCCCCGCTCCGCAAGCGCGCACCCACGAACTTCCTGTGAATCGCGCGCCTGATCTGATATTCCCAAACCGTTCCGAAATCCTCGCCGCGCAAGAACCTGCCGACCTTCCGCGGCCTCTTCTCCACCGCGAATCCGCCATTCTCCCGCTTGCGCAAATGCCGCAATTGCGCGGAAATGCTGGCCGGCGGATAGTGCGTCAGTTTCGCTAGCTCATCCAACGTCAACCACGTCTCGCATTGCCGCGCGCTCAGCATCACGTCGCAAAGCACATCACGCTGCCTCCGCCGCGCGATCCGCAGGAGTTCCCTTCTATGAGTTCTTCGCATCTTCGCCTCCTCTCCCGCCGCCTATCGGTCCTCAGCAGGAAACTCTTCTGTGGTTGCGCGCGGTACGCCGTCGCGCTCCTCGTCTTCCGCATCGTCCGGCGTCCACGCCGTACGGTCTGGGTCTTCGTAATCCCCCGCGCAGGCGCTACAAGCACGCATCTCAATGGCCCCGCCAGCGCCAGCGATCTGGTAAACTGCGCCCTGCAGTTCGCGCCGATCAGCAGTCTCGTGCTCCGACCGCCAAAGTTTTCCACACTTTTCCACAGCTTATTACCCTGTCGTTACTCTTGACTATACTTTACGAAGTGTTAATGTACGTAGGTCACTTCCCAGGAGGCTCGCGTGAACCACTGCAGAACCCAACCCCCGTGGGAGTTTCTTCTCTCGGCTTCGCGAAACTCGCTGCAGAGCTATGAACTCTCGCGTCTCAGCCATGCCGCCAATCTCCGCAAGGAAATTGGCGCGCTGCTCGACCTCTGGATGGAGGAGAATTCCGCGGCCATGCTGGCGCGCTGGCTGATGGAACAGCGGGAACGCCCCCAGCAGGTGCAGGAAGACGCTTCCCCTGCCGAACCTCTCCCGAAAAACGGACCTACCGTGTCCGATAACTTTTTTGCGGATCGGTCGGTCACGCCGCCCGCAAACCGCGGCCCCGCTTGAGGTGAAGGCTATTTTCCGGTGCTCAATCCGGAGTTTGCCGCTAGTTCTTGCGCTCACGAAGCCGCGGTCGCTCGGCCCTGGAGGTGTGCCCGGCGTAGTGTGCTCTAGTGGCTTCCACTCTCTCGCCCCAGCGTTCTTGTTAAACGCTTCGCACAACCGCGCTTGGTGTCTTTCTTCAACAAGCATCGCAGCCGTCACGTCCACGCGCCTCCCCCGGACTTACGTCTTGGCTGCTTTATATATGTTATGGGACGCTACTTCAGAGAGACGGCAAGAAATGTCCGGCGATAAATCTGGAAAACGTCGGAGTCACCCGGAAACAAGCGCGAGAATAGAGAGGGTAAGTACTACCGGCCAGACGGAGTCGCGGCAGCGGGTCCGATTTCAAGAAGCTGCTCTTTGCGGTAAACTAGAGAGTTGATGTCGTAAGTCGCGAGCTCGAAGCCATGACCGTGCGTGATGGCATCGGTCGGACACGCTTCCACGCAATAGCCGCAGAAGATGCAGCGCGAATAATCGATGTTGTACACGCTGGCGTAGCGCTCGCCCGCGGAGATGCGGTTCGCATCGACGTTCTCCGCGGCTTCGATATAAATGCAATTTGCCGGGCAGGCAGCCGCGCAGAGGAAGCAGCCAACGCACTTTTCCAGTCCGCCTTCGTCGCGGTGCAGGACGTGGATCCCACGGTACCGCGGTTGAAAATGCACCGGCTCGTACGGATAGTTTTCCGTGACCGTTTTACGAAACATGTTGCGAAAGGTTACGCTGAAGCCCTTCGCCAGCGCGCCAAACGTCTCGCCGACTTCCCGGATGATCGATGCCATAAACTAGAAGTTTAGCAAACGAGCTCGGGACGAGCAAACCTGGCCTCAGAATCATTTCCCCATGCAGCTCACACCGTGAGGGCTTGAATGATCTGCTTCCCGTGGAAGCGCCCGTTTTCGATAAAAATCTCGCCGGTATGCCGTCCGCCGGTCACCACGCCCGCGAGATAAAGACCCGGCACATTGCTCTCCAATGTACTCGGATTCAGCGCCGGTTTGCGGCTCTCCGAATCGAGCTGCACACCCAAGCTCTCAATGAAATTGTAATCGGGATGATATCCAGTCAACGCGAACACCTGACGCGCCGGCAATCTCTTCTCACTGGCTCTATTTTCGACCACCACTTCGTCATTCGTGATCTCTTTCACCCGCGTCTCGAACAGCGCTTTCACTTGACCGGCCTTGATCCGGTTCTCAATGTCCGGCCGCACCCAATACTTGATCGACGCACCAAGCTCCCCGTTTCGGTGCACCAGCGTCACGCGTGCGCCATTGCGATAGAGGTCCAGCGCCGCCTCCGCCGCGGAATTCTTCCCGCCGATCACCACCACGTCCTGATTCCAGAATTCGTGCGGCTCCGTGTAGTAATGCAAAACGTGCGGAAGATCCTCGCCCCGCACGCCTAGCTGGTTCGGCAGATCGTAATAGCCTGTCGCCACGGCTATCTTTTTACTTTGGTATTTGTGCTCCGCCCCCTGCTCCGTTGTAGTTACTACCGTGAAGTTTCCATCATGACCATCGACCCGCGACACCCGCTCGTACAACCGCAATTCAAGCCCATAGTGCTCTGCGGCTTTCCGGTAGTATTTCAGCGCCTCGATGCGGGTAGGTTTATCCGCCGCGCAAACCAGGGGAAGATCACCAATTTCGAGCAGTTCCGGCGTCGTGAAAAACACCATGTTCACCGGATAGTGGAAAATCGAATGGCACAGGCAGGCTTTGTCGATGACCAGCGGCCGCATTCCGGCGCGCTTGGCTTCAATGGCGGTCGCCAGGCCCGTCGGCCCCGCTCCAATGCAGACAATGTCGTAGGGTTCCATGAGAATTTCAGTTTGCCGGGAGTTTTTAGGAATTGCAAATTGCCGCAACTCTACTGCTTCGGAGGCAGATCCAGGATTTCCGTGAGTTCCCGCCGGAACGACTCAAGTTCTTTCAATTTCTCCGCCGTGGCTTCCACTTCTTTCTTTTTCCAGGCGAACACTTCGCCTGCGCCGCGCTTTAGCTTCACACTGAGGTTTCCATCCACAAGGTACGACGGTGGCGCGAGCAGTTTAATTCCGCCGCTCGGAACGGCAGCCAAGACCGCTGCGCAATCGCCTTTCCTCATGCACAGGGCACTCTCGTACGGCGGAATCGCGATGGGGCGAAAGCCGGCCGCGAAGAGCCGTTCGATGATCAGCATTTGCTGTGGTGAAAGATCAACCATGGACGTAGCTTGCAGGGACGGGGCTAGTTGGCCCCAAGTCTTCTCGAAATGCCCGGCCCGTTCTTGGAAATACTAAGCCGCCGTTGAATCGGCGGTTTCCGAGGAGGATCCCTCGAGCTGTGCCAGAATTTCGCGCAACGTCGAAATCAACTCATCGCGCGAAACATGACTTTTCTTGAACTGAATCCGAAACTTAAATGTCTCCGCCGGCGGCTCGAATTGAAAGATGAACGGCTGCGGCCGTTGCGGCCCCGTATGCTCTTCGCGGCGTTCGCGGCGCGCCTCATCGCGCGTCAGCCCCCCTTGCATGATGCGATGAAACATCTCGATCATTCTCTTCTCGGTAGGCTGCCGCGCAATCTGGAGCAAGAGCGACTTGGAAAGAATTCCGTGCTCCACGCACTTCTTCCGCAGCGACTCGGGTATATTGCGCAGCGACAAAGTTTCTGTCACCGATGACCGCGCCCGGCCAATCTTCTTGGCGACGTCCTCATGCGTGTATTCAAACTGCGTGCTCAAACGGTATAGCCCATCTGCTTCTTCAAACGGCGTCAGGTCTTTCCGCTGAATATTTTCGATCAGCCCGATTTCCAGCGTCTCCGCGTCGTCAGCGGTCTTTTCGATGCACGGCAATTCGCGCAGCCCCGCCGCGCGCGACGCGTGATAGCGCCGCTCGCCCGAGATGATATGAAAGCAGTCCTCGCGCGGGACGTAGCGCACTAGCAACGGCTCCAGCACGCCCTTTTCGCGAATCGACTCGGTAAGCTCGCGCAGGTCGCCCAGCGCCTTCCGTGGTTGGTCGGGATTCGGGCGGATCTGGTCCACGCGAATCATGCGCCCGACGGCCGCACCGCTGTAGCTTGTCAGCGATTCTACGTAATGTGCGTCATGCCGCATCTTCAGCGTGACGGGTAATCCGAGCCTCTTCGACACGTTGGATAACCTCCCCTGCGAGTTTCTTGTACTCGATTGCACCGGGTGATTTCGGCGCATACGTCAAAATCGTTTCCTTGTATGCTGGGCTCTCTTCCAGCCGCACGTTCTTGGTGATTTTCGTCTTGAACAGCACTTCGCCGAACACCGACCGAATTTGCCCGTGCGTGTCCTTGGAAATATTCGTGCGCTTGTCAAAAAGGGTAATCACCACGCCCAGAACTTTCAGTCCTGGATTGGGACGCGCGCGAATTCGTTCATAGGTCTCGAGTAAATCATCGGTTCCTTCGATCGCGAAGTACGCCGCTTGGATGGGCACGAGCAAATGGGTCGAGGCCACCAGCGCATTCACCGTTAGGATTCCCAGCGACGGCGGAGTATCGAGCACGACGTAGTCGTAATCTTTCAGGACCGGCGTCAGCGCGTCTTTCAATTTGAACGGCGCATCGAATTGTCCCGCGAGCACCTGCTCCAGTTTTGCAAGCGCCAGCCGCCCGGGCCCGAGAAACAAGTTCGGATCTTTGGTCGGCTTGATAACCGCAGCCATGGTGACGCGGCTGTCGCTCAGCACGTCGAACATGGTCGTGGAAATCTCGCCGGAAGCATAAAAAGCGATCGTCGAATTGGCTTGTGGATCGAGATCGATCAGCAGTGTGCGCTTGCCGCGATACGCCAGTGCCGCGGACAAATTAATCGCCGTCGTGGTCTTTCCGACTCCGCCCTTTTGATTCGCAATTGTGATGATGGCAGTCATCTGTTTCTGCCTCCGCCCGCACGCGAACAATCGAGCCGCAGCGCTCCGGCAACTGGG
>JBGQDD010000275.1:0-5038 GCA_041495665.1 Candidatus Acidiferrum sp. | reverse complement strand
GGCCGCGGCCGGCTAATTGTTGTCGCTGCGCAGGCATGGAAGTGATCTTGCGGATCGCTTCGGTGAGTGGCATCAGTTTTTGGTCGCGGACGTAGCGCCCGAGAAAACGAGGCATAGCGCCGTAGGCACGAGGATGCGTCTGCGGTTCATAGAGGGGTCCGTCGAGGGGCGCCTCGCTGGCATCGAGTCCGATAGATGTCCAAGGTTGTTTCAGCCCATGGACGAGGTCGTCTTCGCTGGCCATGAAATACAGAGCGCCGGTTTGCGCATTGTCTGCGATAACGAAATCGAATAAAGCGTCGAGTTCTTCTTTGCCTTCCGCCTTGGCCATCTCGGCTACGGTTTTTCCATTGTATTTTTTCAAAGCAGGGTTCACGACTCCGGCGATCAGCATACCGGCACCTCCACCACAATCATAAAAAAGATTTCCCCAATCAGGATGATCGGTGGCCATTTCAGCCTTGATGCGCGCACGAATTTTAGGATCGTGCAGCCGCTCAAGGAGTTTCGCGACGCCACCATCGGCAACCCACGGCGGAAGAGAGGATGCGAGCGCTGTGCCACCGGCTACATAGGGATACTGATTGGCGCGAATGTCCAAGCCGGAATCACGGGCGGCCTGGATCTTCTCGACGACCTTCACCATGGAGCCCCAGCGCGGCTTGCCACTCACCTTGAGGTGAAAAATCTCCACGGGAAGACCAGCCTCGCGGCCGATGCGAATGGCTTCGTCGATCGCGGCCATTTCCGATGTGCCTTCGCTACGCATATGTGAAGCGTAAAGCCCGCCATAGCGCGCCGCGACTTTTGCGAGTTCGATGAGTTCCTCCGTTGTGGCATAGTGGCCGGGCGGATAGATGAGGGCCGTGGAAATTCCGAATGCGCCATCCTTCATGGCCTGTTCGACGAGTGCCTTCATTTTATCGAGTTCCGCGGGTGTGGGCGCGCGATTGTCGTCGCCAATAACAGCTTCGCGCACCTGAGCCGCACCGACGTAGGTGCCAATGTTCAGAGGCGTGCCCTGTTTTTCAAGGCGGCGGAAGTAACCGTCAAGCGTGGTCCAGTCAATGGTGAGTTTGTATAGGTCGAGGACCGGCTTCATGGGAGCCATCGTCTTCTCGTTCTGTGGAGCGATGGAACCGCCCTCGCCTGTTATTTCCGTAGTGATCCCCTGCGAAAGCTTGCTGAGAGCGCGATTGTCAATGAGCAAGGCCATCTCGGACTGGCCCAGCGTGTCAATGAAGCCGGGCGCGACAGTTTTTCCTGCAGCGTCGATGGTTTTCTTGGCGACGGTGCCTTCGAGCTTGCCGATCGCAACGATGCGGTCGCCGCGAACGCCGATGTCCGCGGAATACCAGGGCCCGCCGGTGCCGTCGAGAATCTTCCCGTTCTTTATGAGAACGTCGACCGCTTGGGGCGCGGAGGATTCTTGAGCTGCGGCGGAAGCGGCGGTGCCTGTTACAAAGATGAATGTGAAAACAAGCCTGGAAAAAAGAATTGTGCGACGACGATTCAAGGAGCACCTGCCCTATAAGCTAGGATTGCGCGGCCAAGACGGAAGCTCTGTCGTTGGCCGAAAAGGTTTCGGATCTCACTGTGAGTGCTTCGACGCGGTCACGGCGAACTCGGTAGCCGATTCCCGGAGCGGTTGGCACTCGAATTGTCCCTCTCGGGGTGACTTCCACTTCCGGTTCGATGATGTCTTCATTCCAATAGCGATGGCTTGCGGAGACGTCACCAGGGAGAGTGAAGCCTGGGAGAGTCGACATGGCGATGTTGTGCGCGCGCCCGATCCCTGACTCGAGCATGCCGCCACACCAGACAGGAACGCCTTTGCTTTGGCAATACTCAGCGATGCGGTGCGCTTCGGTGTGGCCGCCGACGCGGCCGAGCTTGATATTCATAATGCGGCAAGCCTTCAACTCGAGTGCTGCTCTTGTCTGTTGAAGGTTGTGAATGCATTCGTCGAGACAAATGGGCGTGGTCAACATGGCCTGAAGCTTGGAATGTTCGTAGATGTCATCCCATTCGAGCGGCTGCTCAATCATCATTAGACTGTAGTCGTCGAATTTCTTGAGGTGCGGGGCGTCTTCGAGCTTGTAAGCGGAATTGGCGTCGACCATGAGCTGAATTGTGGGGAGTTTCTTGCGGACTGCAGACATGAATTCCAAATCCTTGCCCGGCTTGATTTTGATCTTGATGCGCTGGTAGCCGGCTGCAAGTTCGGTCTCGATGGCCACGATCAATTCATCCGCTGTACTGCGAATTCCGAGTGAAACGCCGCACGCGATTTCCGGTTGCAAACCACCCAAAAGTTTTGCCAGTGGCAGGCCGTGCTGTTGCGCGGCGATATCCCAGACCGCATTCTCCAGTGCAGCCTTGCTCATTTCGTGGCCGCGGATGACGCTGAGCAGAGCTGGAATTTCCACAGGGGATTCGAAGTTCTTGCCAAGGACGAGTGGTACAACATAGTCGCGGAGAACAATCCACGATGTGTCTTTTGTTTCGGAATTGTAAAACGGCCCTTCGCCCGCGGTCACTTCGCCCCAGCCAGCCGCGCCACCGGCATGGACTTCCACCAGGACGATCTTTCGATCGGAAATGGAGCCAAAGCTCGTTTCGAAGGGCGCCTTCAGGCGCAGGCGAATTTCCCGAATCGTTACGCTGTCGATCCGCATAGCTTCCTTTGGCAAGACCGTCGAAAACGTACTCAGTACTTGAGATTGAAATTGATCAAGTTCCAGTGCCAGATGAACCAGGTGAAGCCAAGGCACGCAAAAGCGAGTGCAACGTCAAACAACTTCGCCCACATCCATTTGCCCGCCTTTACCCAGCTTCGCAAGGCGTTCAGAACCACGATGAGCGTGCCGAGAGCTGCCATGACTCCAAGAATCTCGAGAGAGTACAGGAATGGATCGCGGCTGCGGCTCAGATTGGCAACTTCGTTTGTGCCGGAAATGAAAACGACCCAACCGATTACAAACACGAGATCCAGGATGCACGCGATGCGGACTGTGAGCCGCAGGCGCTTTTCGGGCGCAGTGAGGTCCAGCTTCGTTCCGTAGTGCCAGCGGATTGCGGCGCCGACGGGCCAGAAAAGCACCGCAAGAGCGATGAGGAGCAAGCTCGGAATGATGATCGCAAAATTGAAATACTTGTTGTCTAGCGTGCCAGCGCGTTCGAAAACGAAAAACGGAAAATCAATGGAGAATTCCGTCAAACCGTTTGAATTCTTGTGAAACCCAATCAGATCCTGGCCGTTGACTTCGCGATAAAGGAGCGGCGAGATTTCCACATACCGTTTCAATTCTCCGTTTGTGCCCTTGAGCGGATCAATGCTGAGCGTGCCATCTGAATTGAAGAACGCTTTCGGCTGGCCGAAGAGTTCCGTGATCTTGAGAAAGGATTTCTCCCCGCGCCGGCTGCCGACATAAAGCCCCGCTACCTGCTGTGCGTCTTCTTTTGCACTGGCTACTGCCGCCGCCGCTGGTGATTTGTAAGGGAAATAGCGGTCGAGAAATTTCTCAAAGAGAATAGTTCTCCCGCTGACTTCTCCTTTCCCGGCGCTGTTGTAGGACACGAAGAACCCAACATTGGAGTCATGAATAAGGTGCAGATCGCTGTGGAAGTAGAGTGTATCTCCGCCGTGGCCGATGATTCGGTGGCCATTTCTTGTCTCTTCATAAAAACCGAGAGCCATGCCATTCAAACGTGGGTCGGAACCGAATGCGCGGGCGTGCATCAGTTTTGCGGTTTCTGGTTTAAGGATCTGCTTGTCATTCCACCGGCCATCTTGCAAGTGCGCCATCATGAAAATACACATGTCGGCGGCGCTCGTGGCAACGCTCCCGGCAGGAAATGCCTGCACAAATTCGTAGGGCTTCGCCTCCTTGGAAGCCCGCTGGTAACCGTTGGACATCAGGGGCGACAAGTTAGGAGGAAGCGGCTGAACAAACGTCGTGTGATTCATGCCAAGAGGCGTGTAAATGTTGTCGGCGATGTATTGCTCGAAGGGCTTTCCGGAAACCCGCTGGACGACATAGCCGGCGACCGCAGTTGCGTAGTTCGAATAGGCCGGCGTGATTCCAGGAGGGAAAATGCGCGCAGGAATGTGATCGCGCAAATATTCGCCCAATGGCCGGATCTTGGTCGCGTCTGCGACAAAAAGTTCCTTAGCCGTCTCTTCAAAACCGGGCGTATGGGTGAGAATGTTGCGAAGAGTGATGGGCTTGCCAAAGGCCGGCGGGATCTTGAAGTCGAGATAGTCATTGACGTCACGATCGAGATCCAACTTTCCCTGCTCGACGAGTTGCATCACGGCCGTCCAGGTAAATAGTTTCGAAGTCGAACCTGGCCGAAACAGGGTTTCCGTAGGCGAAACCGGTTTTCGCTTCGCCACATCGGAAAACCCATAACCTTTTGCGAACAGAACTTTGCCATCCTTCACCACGGCAACGACAGCGCCCGCAATGTCTTCGCGCTCGAGCTGTGCCGGCATCAGGCCGTCTAAGAACGCTTCGAGATCCTTTGAGGCGAGTTCGTGCGTGGTGGTTGCGCCTGTGGCGCTTGCTGCTATCGCTTCCTTCGCGGCTGGAAGCGGCTGACTCGGCTTTTGACCTTGGGCAAAAGCGATGCCCCAACTGACGGCGAACAGAAACAACCCGAAAGCAAGCTTCAATCGTGTTGGCTGGCGCACTAAATCCTCCGTGACTGCTTGTAGGCTATTCTCTGGTGATCCTAGAATTGAATCTTCAGGCCGACTTGCCCTTCGCGGC
This sequence comes from Candidatus Acidiferrum sp., assembly GCA_041495665.1. GTDB lineage: Bacteria > Acidobacteriota > Terriglobia > Acidiferrales > UBA7541 > Acidiferrum. The sequence continues at coordinate 263 of JBGQDD010000275.1, read as the reverse complement.
CGGGCAATCTCTGGGAAATTGTTCCCAAGGTCGCGGCTTGGCTCTCCTGGTTCTGAATGGCCGCGGGGTTGCCGTCGTTAAAGAGATTGAAGAACTCGAACAAGCCTTGCACCTTGAATCTTTCGTGAATCACCCAGGTCCGGGCGATGCGCATGTCCATATTGACGAAGGGCGGAGCGCTGAAGGCGTTGCGGCCGGTCTTCAAATCGCGGCCGTTAAAGTTTCCGTTGCCGTCTTGATCAAGGGGCACAAGGGCCGAGTTG
>JBGQDD010000274.1:0-5058 GCA_041495665.1 Candidatus Acidiferrum sp. | reverse complement strand
GTTCCCAGCGATTCCGTCATTCGCCGCCAGTCTTCTTTGCTGAGATGGCCGGTACGGAATTTGTGCGCGTCAATCTGCGCCACCGACGCCACCAGCCGCTGCAGCAGCGATTCCTTGGACATTTCCAGGCTGAACATGGCCACCGGGTGGCCGCCACGAATCGCAATATTTTCCATCAGGTTCAGCGCCAACGCCGTTTTCCCCTGCGAAGGGCGCGCCGCCAGGATAAGCAATTCGGAGGATTGCAATCCCGAGGTGAGCTTGTCGAGTTCGGTGTAGCCTGTGGCGATACCGGTGATGCTCTTCCCCTCACGGAAGATTTTTTCAAGCCGCTCGAAATTGTCGCGGACAATTTCTTTGATCGAGACGAGGCCGGCCTTAACGCGGTCTTCCGCCAGGGCAAAAATCGAGGACTCCGCGTTATCCAGGATGGTGTCGGCGCCGTCCTCACCCTCGAAGGCGCGCTGCTGAATATTGTGCGTGGCATGAATCAGGTTCCGCAGCATCGCCTTTTCTTTGACGATGCGCGCGTAGTGCTCGATGTTGGAAACCTTCGGCATGCCGTCCGCCAGCGACGCCAGGTACGGCGCGCCCCCGGAGGCTTCCAGATCACCCTTGCGGTTCAGCTCCTCGGTCAGGGTCACCAGGTCGATGGCTTGTTGAACTTCGCCGAGCGCGATCATTTGCGTGAAGACGCGCCGGTGCTGGTCCAGAAAAAAATCCTCCGGCCGGAGATGCTCGATCGCCGGGTTCAGCGCGTTGTTGTCCAGCAGAATCGCGCCAAGCACGGAGCGCTCCGCATCCAGGTTATTCGGTAATGGCTTTTCGAGGGTCGCGTCAACCGGCATTTGTATTCGCTTTAGTTTCGCCTGCAGCTGTTTTTGTAGCACAAGCGCCGCCGGAGGGCAAGCACAGAAATTTTCGTTCAGCTACGGCCACTATCTTCATTCCAAGCGATGCCGCATTGTGCGTGGAAGTCATGCGCGCGTCAATCGGTGTGCCTGTGCATCGCCTCGGAAATCTCTGCAAAACTTTTTTCCATTTTCCGCGCAAACCTCTTCCTCGTTTGCGGGCTCTGCAGCGCCACAGCATGTGCCGGTTTGCGCGAGGCGTGCATCCAAGTTCTGTGCGTGAATCCAGAATGAAGAACGGAGAGTCTCGATGGCAAGAATGAAAGTGGCACAGGTGCCGAAACCGGGAGCGGATTTTGAAATCGTCGAGCGCGAAATTCCAAACCCGGGCGCCGGGCACGTGCGCATTCGCGTGCACGCTTGCGGCATCTGCCACAGCGACAGCCTAACAAAAGAAGGACACTGGCCGGGCATTCAATATCCGCGCGTGCCCGGACACGAAGTCGCCGGTGTGATCGACGAGCTGGGCTCCGGCGTCATCGGCTGGAAAAAAGGCCAGCGCGTTGGCGTCGGCTGGCACGGCGGGCAGGATGGCACGTGCATCGCGTGCCGCCGCGGAGATTTTGCCAACTGCCTCAATTTGAAAACTCCCGGAATCAGTTATGACGGCGGCTATCAGGAATACATGATCGCGCCGGTGGAAGCGCTCGCGGCGATCCCGGAGAGCCTCGATGCCGCGGAGGCCGGCCCGCTGCTCTGCGCGGGAATCACCACCTTCAATGCGCTGCGGCACAGCGGCGCGCTGCCCGGAGACCTCGTCGCCGTGCAAGGCATCGGCGGCCTGGGGCATCTTGGAATTCAGTTTGGAAGTAAATTCGGGTACAAGGTGGCCGCCGTCGGCCGCGGTCCGGAAAACGCCGCGCTGGCAAAGAAACTTGGCGCGAGCGTTTACATTGACAGCATAGCCACCAACGCCGCGCAAGAACTTCAGAAGCTCGGCGGCGCCCGCGTGATCCTGGCCACGGCCCCGAATTCAAAATCCATGTCCGAGCTCGTTGGCGGTCTCGGCTTGAATGGAACGCTGCTGGTTGTCGGCGCTTCGCAAGAACCCATCGAAGTTTCCCCGCTTCAACTCATCATGGGGCGGAGAAGCGTCCAGGGCTGGGCTTCCGGCACTCCCACGGATTCGGAAGACACGCTGCGATTCGCCGAGCTGACCGGCGTGCGCGCAATGATCGAAAAATACCCTCTGGAAAAAGCCGCCGAGGCCTACGCGCGAATGATGAGCGGCAAAGCCGAGTTCCGCGTCGTCCTCACAATGTAGGATGCTTTCGCTTCAGAAATTGCACGACTCGGCCGTAATCAGAGCCGGCTAATTGATCGAGCGTCAGGTGCTGAATATCTTCCAGTTCGCCCAGCTTGCTCGTCCAGTGTCCGGAGGGCAGTTGTCGGGCCATGTGGGTGGGCACATTAGTGTCGTCGGCATAGATCGCCAGCCTTTCATAGCCCGGTTCGAGATCGCTCGTATCGCAAACCGCGTAGCCAAGTTGGCCGAACGCCTTGATGAAGCCTGCGACTGTTTCCTCGCGAGGCTCCACGGGCCAATAATAAAACGGCGACGGCGCAGCACCACTTGCGGCGAACTTCCACGGGACCTGCTGCCCACGCGACGCAATTGTATTTGACGTCTTCCGTACTTGTGATTTCGTACGCGGCAGATTCCAAGTGAGGGAAAATTCGCGCGAGGTCGGCTCGCATGCTAGATCATTCCGCGCTGCTTGCCCCAGTTCAACCAAGCCTTGCTCATCGCCACGATATCGCCTTCGTCCCGGGCAACCACGGGATTCTCTCCCGTGACGGAATAAAGCGCCCAAAACCAATCCTTCGGTTCACGGGCAAGGTCTCGCAGTAAGAAAGGAACTACCGGCGGTCCCATTCCTATGATTTGCTGGTAATGTGGATTCAGGATGCGCTTCGTAAACGAAGAAAGATGAGCGGTTTCCGCTTGCCAATTCCGAGCCGGACTTTGAAAACGTTCCTCGACCGTAGTCTGGTGTAATTCTGACGTTCCCAGTTCAGTCATGCGGGCACCTCAAACTGTCTTTCGAGCCCCGGGCCAGAAGGGGCCACCTCTGCTCGCATTTCAATCCTATCAATAAACAGCCAGCGCTTCTTGCGCGGAAAATGTTGAATGGCCAAGTCGAGAAACCGCTGGGGGATCTGCCAAACATCGTTTCTCAAAAAAATTCGCCGCTGCAAGTCCTGAGTAGCGGCGAAGCAGAATGTTAGGAGCGCAGCTACGCTTCTTTTTCGACCGTCACCTTGATCTCCGCCGTGACGTCGCGGAACACCTTGATGGTCACCGGAAATTCTCCAATGGTCTTGAGGGGATCGCCAAGCTGCGCCTGGCGCTTGTCAATCTTGAAGCCCTGCGCCGCTAGTCCTTCGGCGATATCGGCGGAGGTAACCGAGCCGAACATCTGATCGTTTTCCCCGGTCTTGCGCGTGAACTTCAGCGAAACGCCGTTGAGCAGCGCCGCCTGCTTCTGCGCGGCCTCTATCTCCGTGGCCGTTTTCTTGGCCAGGGAATTGCGAATGCGCTCGATGGCCTTTAAGTTGCCGGAGGTCGCCTCGACCGCCAGCTTCTGCGGCAAAAGAAAATTGCGCGCATAGCCCGGCTTCACCGTAACCACGTCACCGCGGTGGCCCAGCTTATCGACATCTTCCTGAAGAATAATTTGCATGAGTATTCTCTTGGCTCCTGTTTCTTTTTCCCTGTGAGGGCTTAGGCCTTCGGCGCTTCAGTGACCGGAACCGGCGCGGGTGCGGCCGGTGCAGCAGGAACAGCCACCGGCGCCCCTGGCACAACGACGCGCGGCGCCTGCGTGCCCGCCGCGCTGCCCGCAAACGGCAACAGGGCGATGTTGCGCGCCCGCTTGATGGCCACGCCCAGCCAGCGCTGGTGGCGCGCACAAACGCCCGTCATCCTGCGAGGCAGAATCTTTCCGCGCTCCTGCACGAACTGCGACAGGATGTCCGCGCGCTTGTAGTCGATGAAGTCCATCTTCTCGACGCAGAACTTGCACACCTTCTTCTTGCGAAAATACTGGCGCTTGCCCCTGGGCCGGCCTCCGGGACCTCCCGGACCGCCTCCACCTGGTCCGCCTTCGCGCCGCGGACCGCCGTGTCCTCCGCCAAGTCCGTGGCCGCCATGACCACCCGAGCCGCCTTCACGCCGCGGAGCTCCGCCGGGCGCTGGTGCTTGTTTCTGTTCCTCTGCCATACCTTCCACCCTTTCACTCATCGCTCCGGCCTTGCCGGAGACAATCTGCTGGTGAGCCCGGTCGAGCCGGTGTCACCTTTTCTCGATTCAAAAAACTCTTTCGGCGCGAAGACCTAGCTCGTCGCCGCGGCCTGCTCCGGCGCTGCGGGCGCTGCCGGCGCTGGGGCGGGAGCCGGCGTGCGGCGCGGGCGCCGCGCGGCACGCTTTTCGCGCTTCAGCGTGAGTTTTTTCTGCCGCTTCAAATCTTCGTCCAGCCGCACGGTCTGATACTTGATCACGTTGTCCTGCACGCGCAGGCGCCGCTCCAGCTCGGAAATCAATTCACCGTGCGTGGTGCGGATTTCCTGGTGAACGTAAATGCCTTCGCGGTGCTTGTCCACGCGGTAGGCGAGCTTCCGCGTGCCCCAGTGCTCGGTCTTCTCGATCTTGCCGCCCTTTTCCGCGCAAGTATGCTCGATGACCGTGAGGAGTTTATTGATCTCCTCTTCCGGCGTCGCCGGCCGCACGATGAAAACCAAATCGTAATAACGCTCTTCCATGATGCCCTCTTTTTCTATTGACCCCGTACGAGCCGGAGTCGCTTCAAACCTTGTTCAGGACGCCAGCCCGGCAATATCGTCTCTACTTTTCTTCTGGCTCTTCCGATTCCGCCGGTTTCCGCCGGTTGTACTTGGTCATCGCCGCGTCGAGGCCTTGAGTCAGGATCATCTCCACGGCGTCTCCGGCTTCGCCGATCATTTCCGCCGCTACTTCCAGATCCGCCTTCTTCATCGGCCGCAGCACATATTCTTTGCGGCTGCTCAACGGATGATCCGGTCCACAACCGAGCCGCAGCCTTGCAAATTCCTGCGTGCCGAGCGAACCGATCACCGACTTCGCGCCGTTGTGGCTTCCCGCGCTGCCGTCCGGATGAATCCGCATCGT
>JBGQDD010000273.1:0-5060 GCA_041495665.1 Candidatus Acidiferrum sp. | reverse complement strand
TCTCCGTGCGCAGGATCAATCGGCCGAGCGAAGCTTCCAGAAAACCACAGCTTTGAGCCGCAGCGAATTCCGCATCGGTCCAGCCGCCCTCCGGACCGATTGCCAGGATTGCTTTTGCCGTCCGCTGGCCTTCCAGAACCTTTCGCAAGGGCGAAGCTGTTGCTCGCTCCGAAAGCATCACGCGCAATCCGTCCTTCTGTGAACCGAACGTGCCTTCTGCTGTTGCCAATTCATCCAGCACCGGCACGCGAACGCGCCGGGATTGTTGCGATGCTTCCACCAATATCTTCTTCCACCGCTCCGCCCTCTTCGCTGCGGCGGCGAGCAAAGCCTTCTCACTTCGCTCCGCCGCGAGCGGAACGATCGTGCTCACTCCCAGCTCCGTGGCCTTTTCAATCGCCCATTCGAACGCGTCAAACTTCACCACGGCGAGCAGCAGCGTGACCTCCACGCTGGGGTTAACGGCGGGCAACTCCTCGATCAGGGCGAATTGCACGCGATCGCGGCTGACGCTTTCAATTCGGCCAAGCCACACACGTTCGCCGTCGCTCAGCTCGTAGAGCTGGCCGATTTGGGCGCGCAACACGCGTCCCAGGTGATGCGCCGCTTCGCCTTCCATCACGGCGTTCTCACCCACAAATTGTTCAACGAAAAATCGTCTTCGCACGCGGAGATTCTATCTCAGGAAGGGTGTTACTAGCCGAAGATGTCTTTCACCTTGTCGAAGATCGAGGAATTGCGATCCGCGGGCTTGTTCTCCATTTTCATTGTGGCGCCGAGCTGCTCGATCAATTTCCGCTGGTCGCGCGTGAGCTTTGTTGGCGTCATCACCCGCACGTGGTAGTACAAATCGCCTTTGCCGCCGCCGCGCGGATCGGCCAGTCCTTTGCCCTTGATGCGAAACACGGCGCCGCTCTGCGTGCCTTCGGGAATCTTAAGCTTTTCTTCCCCGCTCAATCCCGGGACTTGCAATTCCGTGCCGAGCGTTGCCTGCGCGATGCTCAAAGGGATCGTGCAATACAAGTCCGCGCCGCGCCGTTCGAAGAACGGATGCTCTTTGACTTCGAGCACGACGTATAAATCGCCCGCCGGCCCGCCATTCGGGCCGGGTTCGCCTTCGCCCGCGACACGCAGCCGCGTTCCGGTGTCCACGCCCGGTGGAATCCGCAGCTCGATGGTTTTTTCGCGCTCGAAGCGTCCCTGCCCGCGGCACTCCGGGCAGCGCTCCCTCACAATCTGCCCCGCGCCCTGGCACGCCGGGCACGTGCGCGTGATGGTGAAGAATCCCTGCTGATAGGCCAACTGACCGCGGCCGGCGCACGTTTGGCAGGCCTGAACGCCAGTGCCCTTTTTCGCGCCGGTGCCGTTGCAGGCCTCGCAAAATTCCTGCCGCGGCAGCTTGATCTTGGTGGTTACGCCAGCGGAGGCTTCTTCGAACGTGAGCGACATGTCGTAGCGCAAATCGGCGCCGCGCTGCGCGCGGCTGCGTCCACGCCGGCCGCCGCCTCCGAACAAATCCTCGAAGCCAAAGAAATCTCCGAAGATGTCGTGGAAATCCTGGGAGACGGTGTTGTCAAAACCCTGGCCCGCGCTGGAAAGACCCGCATGACCGTACGTATCGTAAATCTGCCGCTTCTGCGCGTCGCTCAACACGCTGTAAGCTTCGGTGCATTCGCGAAATTTTACTTCCGCCTCGGATTTGTTTTCCGGACTGCGGTCAGGATGCCATTTCAGCGCCGCCTTGCGGTAGGCGGACTTGATTTCGTCGACCGCGGCAGTGCGCGTCACGCCCAGAACTTCGTAATAATCCCGTTGATTTCCCTTGGACATGGAGACTCTCAAGCTCCTTTAGTTCACTGCTTCCTTCGATGCGGGACTCGGATGCACCGCTACACGCACCATGGCGGGGCGCAGCACGCGACCATGAAAGACGTATCCCGGCTGGAAGACCTGCAGAATGGTGCCGTCTTCGTGGTCCGTTGTTTCGGCGCGATCCACCGCCTGATGCAGGTGCGGATCAAAGGACTTTCCAACGGGATCGATGCGCTCCGCTCCTAGCTTCGTCACGTTATCCAAAAGCTGTTTGTAGATAAGCTCAAAGCCCTTGCGGTAATTGTCGTATTCGGCCTCGCGGTGCGCTGCCAGAGCGTGCTCAAATCCATCGATCACCGGAATGAGCCCTTCGATCACGCGAGCCGTGGCGCGCTTGGAATCTTCAAAACGCTCCTTCTCGATCCGCTTCCGGTAATTGTCAAAATCGGCTTGCCGCCGCAGCAGCGTCTGGCGCAATTCCTCCAAGTCCGCCGTGAGCTTGACCATCTCCGCGTCGGCTTTCGCCGTATCCGCGGCGACGGCCTGCGCTTCCGCGGACTGTTCGACGCTTGCGCCGTCCTCGTCCTTGTTGACGTTGAGATTGATCTTCACTCCCGGGTCGCTCACTTTCTCGCTTCTCCTGTGCCAATATTTTCTCAAGTCTTGCTCAGCGCTTCGCTGAAGAGCTGCGCCACGTAGGCCACGGCGGTCATGGCCCGCTCGTAATGCATGCGCGTCGGCCCCAGCACGCCAAGCGAACCCTGCACCAAGTCGTTTCTGGTGTACGCGGCGCTGATCAGCGCCAAGTTTTCCCCCGCGTCGGAGATTTCCTTCACACCAATTTGCACGTGCACCGGTTCGGGCGTTTCGATGCAAGCATTCAGCACCGTCACGAGCCGGTGTTTTTCTTCGATGGCCGCAAGCAAATCGCGCATTTGCGCTTGATTCGCGAATTCTGGTGCACCGACGATTTGCGCTGTTCCTTCCACGTGAACGTGAAGAGTCGATTCATCTCCCAGCAGCGCCGGATCGCAGAGCGAGAGGGCGCTCTGCACGATGCCTTCGTAACGTTCGCGCTCCGTTGCCAGCTTCTGCAAGAGATCGCCGCGAATGGCTTCCAGCGTCCACCCCGAATAGTGCCGGTTCAAGAAGTCTGCTGTCGCATCCAACTCCACCTGAGTAAACAAGCGGTGCGGGCGTAGAATTTTGTCTCGCGTGTTCCCACCCGGCGAAATCAGCACTACGACTACGCGGCCGTCCGGCAGAAGCCACATCCGCGCGTTTTCCAAAACGGTTTTGCCCAGCGGCGGCGACACGATAATGCCGAGGCCGTTGGACACTTCCGCTAGCACGTGTCCGGCGCGTTCGGTGATTTCCGCCGCGCTGGTGGCGCCGCCCATCTCCCGCTGAATCCATTCGCGATCCACCGTGGTGATGGTGGCCTGCGAGGCAATTTCCTGGGCAAAAAAACGGTATGCCGCGGCGGTGGGCACGCGCCCTGCCGAGGTATGGGGCTGGTACAGAAACCCACCATCCTCCAGGTCCGCCATGACGTTACGAATCGTGGCAGTGCTCAGCGCCTCTTCAAAGCCCTTCGAGATCGCGCGCGAGGATACCGGTTCGCCCGTCTCGATGTAAGCACGCACGATGTCCGCCAGGATCTGGCGGTTGCGCCGTTCTTGGAGCGCTGAATTCCTCATAGCAGCACTCTACTCCTAGTGCTAAAGAGCGCTACCTCCTATTGTAGAAACGATGTCAAAGCTGGTCAACGCGGTTGTGACAATTACGCGTTATCGATCTGGGCGCGCTGGAGCTTGTCGGAATAGTCGATGTATATTGTTTTCCACTCGGTGAAGAAATCGATCGCGGAGATGGCCGCTTCGCGGTGGCCGTTGCCGGTCTGCTTCGTGCCGCCGAAGGGCAGGTGAGTCTCCGCGCCGATCGTTGGCGCGTTTACATAGACAATTCCGGTGTAGATATCGCGTGTGGCATGGAAGGCGCGGTTCACGTCCCGCGTGTAAATGGAAGCGGAAAGTCCATAGACCACGCCATTCGCCACATCGATGGCCTGCTCCAGGCTGTCAATGGGAATCACCGAAACGACCGGGCCGAAAATCTCCTCCTGCGCAACGCGCATGTTCGGCGAGCAGTCTCCAAACACCGTCGGCTCGTGGAACCAGCCTTTCGCGTGCGCCCCGCCGTCCAGTCGATTTCCTCCCGCCAGCAATTTCGCGCCTTCGTTCTTCCCGATCTCGACGTAGCTCATGACCGTTTTCAATTGCGACTCGTTTATGCACGGCCCCATCTCCATGGATGCATCCAGACCATTGCCAACCTTCAGTGCCTTCACCCGCTCCACAAACCGATCCACAAAGTCCTTGTACAAATTCTTGTGGACCGCCACGCGACTGGCCGCCGTGCAGCGCTGCCCGCTTGTGCCGAAGCCGCCCCAGACGGCGCCATCAACGGCCAAATCGAGATTGGCATCATCCATCACAATGATGATGTTTTTCCCGCCCATTTCGAGGCTGCAGTGCTTGAAGTCCGGCGCACAGGTTTGCGAAATGATGCGGCCGACTTCCGTCGAGCCCGTGAAGCTGACCACCGGCACATCGCGGTGCCCCGCCAGGGTTGCACCGACTCTCGATCCGCTTCCGCTTACCAGATTCACCACTCCGCGCGGGACGCCCGCATCGGTGAGCACTTGCACCAGGTTGTATACGGACAGCGGCGTATCCTGGGCTGGTTTGATCACCACGGTGTTTCCGCTAATCAGCGCCGGCATCATCTTCCACGACGGAATCGCCATCGGAAAATTCCAGGGAGTTATCAGGCCGCACACGCCGATGGACTGCCGCACGCTCATCGCAAACTTGTTCGGCAGTTCCGAAGGAGTCGTCTGCCCAAACAGCCGCCGCCCTTCGCCGGCCATGTAATACGTCATGTCGATGGCTTCCTGAACGTCTCCGCGGGCTTCCGCGAGGACTTTGCCCATTTCGCGCGTCATGTCCTTCGAAAACTCTTCTTTGCGCCGCACCAGCAACTCCGCCGCGCGATACATAATCTCCGCTCGCTTCGGCGCCGGCACCAGCCGCCACTTCTTGTACGCTTCTTTGGCGGCGTCAACCGCCTGGTTTGCGTCTTCCTCCGTTCCGGAGACGAACATCCCTACCAGTTCATCGGTGTTGGCCGGGTTGCGGTTCTCGTAAGCTTTCCCGCTCCGCGAATCCACCCATTCGCCGTTGATG
>JBGQDD010000272.1:0-5077 GCA_041495665.1 Candidatus Acidiferrum sp. | reverse complement strand
TCGAAAAGTGCTCGCAAGTCCGATTCCGCTGCCTCCCGGACGCGTGGTGAAAAACAATTGAAATATTTTCTGCCGGTTTTCCAGCGGAATGCCTTTGCCGGTATCGCCCACGGTAATTTCCGCCATTTCGCCGCGGCGGCTCAGCACCAGCCGCAATTGTCCGCCGCTCGGCATGGCCTCCGCGGCATTCAGCACTAGATTCAGCACCGCCTGCTTGAGCAGCGCGCGATCCACGTAAACTTCCGGCACATCGATCGGCAGCAATTGCGCCAGTTGGATGTTGGATTTCTGAAATTGCGGTTGCGCGACTTCCAGGACTTCCTTCAAGAGCTCCGCGAGCTGCGTCGCTTCCAAGCGGATATCCATCGGCCGGGTGAAATCGAGGAAGCGCTTCACCACCGCATCCAGCCGGTCGATTTCTTTGTCCAGCACCTGAACGGCCTGCAGCGACGCGCTGTCTGCTTCCGCGGGGAGCGATTCCTTTAGATTTTCCAGCCACAGCCGCATCGAGTTCAGCGGGTTTTTCACTTCGTGCGCGACGCCCGCGGTGATGCGCCCCAGCGCCGCCAGCCGTTCGCTCACCTGAAGCTGCGTATTGATGCTTTCCAGCGAGTCCAGGTCGCGTAGCGTCACCAGCGCCCCCATGCGTTCGCCATCTTCCTGGATGGCCTGCACCGTGACGCTCACGCGTCTTGGCCCTTCGCTCGTCTGCAGCTCCGTTTCGGCCGCCACTTCACTCAGCTCGTCGCCTTCAATGTGCAACGCCTCGTGCAGCGGATGACCAGGGGGAAATATCTCTGTCACGCGCCGGCCCAGAAATTGTCCTGCCGGGGCGCCCAGAAATTTTTCCGCCGCGGGACTGATCATTACGGCGCGCGAATCCCGCGTGAACAACAGCAAGCCGTCCTCCAGCCCGGCCATCACGGAATTCATGTTTTCGCGCATGGTGCTGAAGATTTCGTGCACGCCGCGCAGTTGCTGGCCGACTTGCGTAATCTTCCGGCTTACAACTCCGAGTTCGTCGCCGCTCCCTCCGATGCCTTTCAGCTCCGGCGAAGGGGCGTCGTATTGCCCCGCCGAGATACGGTCCAACTGCGCGGCGATATCGTGCAAGGGAGCCAGCGTCGCTCTGCTCACGATCGCCGCCAGCAACGTGGAAATCACCAGCGCGATCAGCACGAAGGTCGCGGACGTCCGCAAGCTCGGCTCGATCTCTTTTAAAAGAATTCCGGAGTCGAGTGCCACGCGGACTTCCCCGAACGGCTGGCCCCCTTTGCTGAACGGATAATCGAGTTCGAAAACTTTCGACGGTCCACCTAGCACTTTCACCTGATGAAGGAAATTTCTCTGCACCAACTGAGAAAGGGGCGTTCTTCGCGGCAAGAATTTCCCCGGCATGGTCTCATCGGTCGAAATCAGCACCATCCCGTCATGGTCGGCAATCGACACTTCGTAAATCAGGGGATTGTCCTTTGCGGCTTTGAGCTGGGTGCGCAAACCTTCGTTGATTTCGAAAGCGTGCCTTACGTAATCGTGGATTTCTTGAGCGGTGTCCGAAGCCGGCCGCAAACCCTGCGCCCCGGCATCCGTTAACGCATGCTGCGCCTGCAAAAAAACCTGGTTCGCCAGGTCGTTGGCGCGCACGCTGGTGGCCTGCAGGAGTTGCTCGAGGAGCTGCGCCGCGAATACGCCAGACAAGACCGCCGCGACGAGCAGCACCAGCCCCGTCATCACCAGCGTAAGTTTTGTCCGCAGCCGCAGCTGCATTCTGCGTCCCTACTCCGTTTCGGCGCGATCGCCGCCGTATTCTTTCAGCTTATTATGAAGTGTTTTCAGGCTGATGCCGAGCAGTTCCGCCGCCCGCGTTTTGTTGTTTCCGGTTGCGCCCAGCGTCTGCAGGATCAGCACGCGTTCCATGGCATCCACCGTTGTTCCCACGGGAAACTTGATCGCCGAAAGATCGCTCGGCCCTTTCGCCGCCGTCTTTCCGAATTCTCCCGGGAGGCACGCGCGCGTAATCAAATCTTTCTCGCACATGATCGTAGCGCGCTCCAGCACGTTGCGCAGCTCGCGGATATTTCCCGGCCAGGTGTGCCCCATGAAAATGTCCAGCACTTCCGCGCCGATCCCGCGCACATGCTTCCCATGCTTGGCGTTGACGTCGTGCAGAATGTACTCGACGAGCATCGGAATGTCGTCCTTGTGCTCGCGCAGCGGCGGCAGATGGATGTGAAACACATTCAATCGAAAGTACAAATCTTGCCGCAACTGGCCGCTGCTGACGGCCTGTTCGGGTTCTTTGTTGGTTGCCGCGAGAACCCGCACGTCCACCGGTGTTTCACTCTTGCTTCCCAGCCGGCGCACCTTGCGGTCTTCCAGAACGCGCAATAGCTTCGCCTGCGTCGGCGCCGGCATCTCGCCGATTTCATCCAGCAGCAGCGTTCCCGCATCCGCAAGCTCAAAGCAGCCGATGCGCCGCTCCGCCGCGCCGGTAAAGGCGCCGCGCTCGTGGCCAAAAATTTCGCTCTCCATCAACGTCTCGGGGATGGCCGAACAGTTGATCGCGATAAATGGTCCGTTGGCGCGCGGCGAAAGCTTGTGCAGCGTGCGCGCGACGATTTCCTTGCCAGATCCCGTCTCTCCGGTGATCAGCACCGACGCCGAGCTCGGCGCGGCCATCTCCACGATGCGCATCACTTCCTGCATCGGCTTCGACCCGCCGACGAGGTCGCCCAGGCGTCCCGTTTCGCGGAGCTGCCGCTGCAGCACCGCGAGCTTCCGCGCATCTCGCGCCTTGCCGAGCGCCCGGTCCAGCAGCGCGCGCAGCACCGGCCCCTTCAGCGGCTTTTCGATGTACCAGAACGCTCCCGCCTCGATCGCCGCCACCGCGCGCTCTTCACTCCCTTTGCCGGTAATAATGATCGCCGGCACATCGTAGAGTTCCGGCCCAAGCTGTTTCAGCAGGTCCAATCCATTCATCCCGGGCAATTCGACGTCCGCGATCAGCGTATCTGGCTGGTAGCTCGCAAATTTCGCCAGCGCCTCTTCCGCCGTTGCCACGCCCACAACGTCGCAGCCCCAGCGCTGCAAAAGCTGTTCGTAGCCCTTTCGCGCATTGTCTTCATCTTCGACAATCAGCACGCGGTCTTTCCGCTCCACCATTTCGATGGCCCGCACCGCCGCCCGCGTCTCTTCCCCCATGGGTCTCAGCCTCTCTTCGGCATGCTCTCGATGAATGGCTTTCGCACTGATTTGCTGGACACCTCGACTCTAACAAGCCGTCCGCCGCTTGCCAAGCCGTCCCTCGCGCGCTAGCGAATCGTCCTGCGATTTATGGTTGGATACGAGTAGCCTCGAGAGTCGTTCCGTTAACGACGAGAACCAAAGGAGGATCATCCGCGGATAGCGAAAGTGAGCACACTTTGTTTCCCAAATTGATCTTCGCCACGGGCATCGGATGGGAACCTTCCCAAACGAAAAGAAGAGAATCATCGTTCTCAAACGTCATATCCATTTGCATGACATCTAACATTAGATGCGAAAGGCAGGCTCGATGGGAGAACCCAACGGCAAAATAGCGTCCGTTCGCAGATGCGAGAACCGGCCCGGCGGGCCAAGTGCGGCCGGGAAGTTTTGGAATGGTTGGCGAGGAAACAATCGTGCCGTCAGTCTTGAGTACCCATATCGGGGCTCCCGCCGCTTCTGGCTTCGGAAATACGGCAACGATTCCGTCACCAGCGCTCTCCTTACCCGCTTCCGTCCATTTCTTGTGCTAGGCTAATCCAAGACGCCCATGAACCGCGGATCAGGCTTACGCATCGGAAGAATTCTCGGAATCCCCATCTATCTCCATTCCACTTGGGTCTTTATTTTTGCGGCCATCACCTACATCATCGCTTCGCAGTTCAAGCAGGAACATCCGCTCTGGACGGACACGCAGCATTGGACCGTGGGCGTCCTGACCAGCCTCCTCTTCTTCGCTTCAGTTGTCTTCCACGAACTGTCCCACAGCGTCGTGGCCCAGCATTACAAGATCCGCGTCATTTCCATCACCCTCTTTCTCTTCGGCGGCCTGGCGCGCATCGAGCGCGAACCTTCCAAGGCCATTCAGGAATTCAACATCGCGATTGCCGGCCCGCTGGCCAGCGGTTTGCTCTCCGGGGGATTTTTTGCTTTAACGCTTCTCTTCCCTTTTAGCCAGACGGTCGGAGCCCTGGCCACCTGGCTCTGCCGGACCAATGCCGCGCTCGCCATTTTTAATCTCTTGCCGGGATTTCCTCTCGACGGCGGAAGAATTTTCCGCGCCATCGTTTGGGGAGCGACCAAGAATTTTGAGAAGGCGACTCGTGTCGCCGGCGCCAGCGGCAAGATCATCGCCTACGCGATGATCCTCTCCGGTGCTTATGGTGTCTTTAACGGCTTCGTTCAACAAGGGCTCTGGATCGCGTTTATCGGCTGGTTCATATTGAACGCCGCGCAAGAGAGCGTCGCTCAAGTGGCCATCCGGGAAACCCTCGCTGGCCTCAGCGCCGCCGACGTCATGAGCAAGGAAGTGCCCACGGCACCCGGGCACATCACGCTTGAAGAATACAGCGCCGAAGTGCTGCGCACCGGCCGCCGCGTCCACCTCGTGGTCAACGACGACCGCCTCCTCGGCATGATGAACGTTCACGCGCTCAACTCCGTCCCACGCGATGAGTGGGCCCACAACTCCGTCCAGTCCGCCATGATTCCCCGGGAAAAAATCCTTTGGACTTCGCCGGAGGAACCCCTCCTGCGTTTGCTCGAGCGGCTCTTGAGCGCGGATGTCAATCAGATGCCCGTGGTGAGCGGCACTGTCGACGGCGCGCCCCAGATCGTTGGCATCGTCACGCGCGACTCCATCCTCCGCGTGATGCAGACGCGCTCCGAACTCGGCCGCGTGGCTGCAACGAAGTAGCTGGCCCGGTTCGCGCCGAAATTTTTGTTCTATTTCTTGGGGAGGAAAGAATTTAATCCGCGACAGCCGATTGTTTTCCGGTGAATGACGTCTCCGCCGCATTTCTTTCACGCGATTCCAGCGTGACGCGCATACCAT
>JBGQDD010000271.1:0-5089 GCA_041495665.1 Candidatus Acidiferrum sp. | reverse complement strand
GTGCCCCCAACTCTGCTTTCCGGCGACCTTCAGATGCCAGATTTCGACGGGGATATGAGCTTCACGGCCGATGCGCAACGCCTCGTCGATGGCCGGCAAAACCGCGGTGCTTTCGTTGCGCATGTGGCTGGCGTAAATGCCGCCGAATTTGGAGGCTTCCGCGGCGAGGGCGATCAACTCTTCGGTTTTGGCGTAGGGAGCGGGAGCGTATTGGAGCGAAGTGGAGAGGCCCACCGCGCCGTCGCGCATGGCCTGGCTTACCAGCTCTATCATTTGCTCAAGCTGGGCGGGCGTGGGCGGCACATCGTTATCGCCGAGCACCATGCGCCGGACGCGCGTGGCGCCTACGTAGCTGGCAATGTTGATTCCGATGCGTTGCTTTTCGAGCCGGGAAAAGTATTCGCGGAACGTCCGCCAGTCGGCTCGAATGTGATAGTGATCGTATTGCTCCTGATCGGCGCGGAGAATGGCGTCGTTCAGCGGGGCGACGGATTCGCCCTCGCCAGTGATTTCCGTGGTGATCCCCTGGTAGATCTTGGAGGGCAGTCGGGGGTCGACCAGGATGGTGTACTCGGACTGGCCGAGCATGTCGATGAAACCGGGAGCAACAACCATGCGGCGTGCATCGATGGTGCGCGCGCGCGGCGCGGCGCTAAGATTGCCGATGGAGGCAATCTTTCCGTTGCGAATTCCGATATCGCCGGAATACCAGGGCGAGCCGGTGCCGTCGATGATGCGGCCGTTGGTGATGACGATATCGAAGGACTGCGCCGGTTCCCGCGCCTCGATGGGCGCGAGGCCGAAGAGCAAGACCACGGACAAGAACACGAACTTCCAGCGCTGAAGATTTTCGTTCGTCATAAGGTGATCCTCGCTTCGCGCAAGACACAACTTGTTTCGAGATCCGGATGCAGCGGGCATTTTACTCTGGAACTGCTTGCAAGGCTTTCTCCGCTAAGTCTCTTGCTCCGGGCTTTCCGGCGAGGAGGAGTTCCGCCCACTCGGCGCCGGCTTTCGAGAGGCGCACGGCTTCGCTGGTGAGCGATTCGGGGCCGCCGGAATCGGAGTTGCCGAAAAAGATGCGGTCCATCGGATGGGAAGCGGCGAGGCGATTCTTCGTGTGCTGGCCGGGCACGGCCATGAACATCGGATGGCCGCGGCGGTAGATGCGCACTTCCACGGGGTCGACGTTGAATTCGGGCAGCAGCTTTTGGAAATCGGCGAGGACGCGAGCGGCGAGAGACTTGCAATCGTGTTCGTCGAGCAGCGTGGAGCGCTGGAGTTCGCGGAGCGGCGTGTAGAACGACAGGATGTTGTGCTTTTGCTTGTAGCCGGGATTCTTTTGGACGGTCCAGTCGGCGACAATGAAATCGGTGAATGCGCTTCCGGGGCACCAGTTGTCGTAGCCGCGGTTGTAGACGGGTTTGTCGAAGATCACGTTCACGACGGGGTAGGGCGCGTAGCGGTAGCGGCGCATGGCGGTTTTCTGCTCGGAGGGCAGACCCATGACGATGCGCGAAGTGATGTGCTTGGGCGTACACATCAGAACAGCTTTGGTGGAGACAGTGATGAGTTTTCCTTCGTGGAAGTAAGTGACGCGGACGGCGTCTTTGTCCTGGACGGCGGAGACGACGGTGACATTGTCGAGCATGCGCTCCTTGTATTTCGGCTGGAGGACTTCGACGAGTTTATGGGTGATACAGCCGAGACCGCCGGGAAGAATGGCGCGCTTGGCGTCGCCGCCGCTGATGAGATCCTGAGCGTTGGCGATGCCGACGTAGGCGGAGCTTTCTTCCGTGGTTGCGCCCCAATTTGAGGGGCCAAAACCGTCCCACCATTGCTGGACTTCCTGAGCGTAGGCGGCGGTGAAATTTGAGAAAGGCTGCGCGTCGAGTTCGGCCATTTGTTCGCGAATCTTAATTTTCATGATGTCATCGCGAAATTTCCTGAAGCTGGAGATGACCTCTTTGGGATAAGGCAGCTGCTCAAGGCCGGTCTTCCAGGTATCGGGGACGTACGTCTTGTTGACGATGGTGGGATCGGGCATGTTGACGAAAGGCATTTTGAGGCCGATTTCGGAAGCGAGTTGATCGCCTTCATCGCCATGATAGGCGTAGGCCGAGCCGGTGCCGTAGACCTGGCCTGCGAATTCTTCCTGAACAGCGTTGCCGCCGAACTGAGGTTCTTTTTCTAGGAGGAGCCAATCCTTGCCGCGCATGAAATAGGCGGCGGAGAGGCCCGCGACACCTCCTCCCACAATGACAATATCGGCTTTGCGCGTGGCATCGGGGCGTTCGAATTGGTGGCCGTCGCGAAGTTGGTGGCAAACTTCGAAATGTTCGCCGTGAACGAGGGGCCCAGCGGGTGATTTCGAATCCGGCGCGGCGAGAAGCGTTTCATCGATGGGACAGCCGGCGGCGACGGAACCAACCACAACGAATTTGATGAAATTGCGGCGTGACGGCTCCATACAACGTTCCTCCCGGTTACTTTGTATCCGCTTGATAGACCAGCCGGCCGCCCACAATGGTGGTGACAACCTTTGTTGCTGCAATTTTATGCGGATCAATGTCGAAGATATTCTGCGACACAATGATCAGGTCGGCGAGCTTGCCGATCTCGAGCGAGCCCTCCGATTTTTCACGGCGGCCGGCAAACGCCGCTCCGAGCGTATAAGCGTCAATCGCTTGCGCCACCGTCAATCGCTGTTCGGGGACAAAACCTGCCGCCGGTTGACCTTCGGACGTTTGGCGCGTCACCGCGGTCTGAACGCCTTCCCACGGATTGAGGGTCACGACGGGCCAATCACTGCCGAAGGCCAGGCGGCCTCCCGCATCAGCAATGCTTTTCCAGGCCCAGGCGCGGGAAGCGCGATCGGGGCCGGCATTTCGCGCCCAGACGTCCAGCGTGTTGACATCCGGATAAGAATGGAGCGGCTGCATGCTGGCAATGACCCCGAGCTTGCCGAATCGCGGGATGTCGGACGTGGCGATGGTTTCAATGTGTTCGATGCGCGGCCGGCGATCGCGCTTGTGGTTCCGCGTCTCGGCATTTTCATACGCATCCAGCGCCGTCCGCACGCCGTAGTCGCCGATGGCATGCGTGAAAAGCTGCAAACCGCGCTTGTCCAATTCCGCGACCGCCGCCTTGTAACTAGATGGCTCCCAGAAGAGCTTGCCTTTCAATGAGGGATCGTCGCTGTAGGGCTCGAGCATCGCTGCCGTGTGCGATTCCACGACGCCATCCACCATGAATTTGACGGCGTTGGCGTCGATCCAATCGTCGTGGAATTTCTTGCGGGCGTGTTCGATGGCGTCGAGGTTCTGAGTCCGGAGCTCGGGGGGATTCAGAAAGTAAGCGATATACATGCGCAAAGTAAGGTCGCCGCGGTGGCGCATCTCGTCGAAAAGATCGAGCACTTCAAAATCGCCGCCGGCGCTGTGCACGCGAGTGATGCCATGTTCGTTCGCCCACTTCATGCCCGCGCGCAGCGCCAAGAGCTGTTCGGCGCGCGAGGGCTTTGGAATGATCTTGGCGACCAGGTCCTGAGCTGACTCTTTTAACGCACCCGTCGCCTCACGCGTTTTGGGGTCGCGAACGATGACGCCGTTTTGTGGATCCGCCGTTTCACGAACGATCCCTGCCATCGCGAGGGCCTTCGAATTGGCCCAGTAGGTATGCCCGTCATAGCCTTCGAGGAAAACCGGGCGATTGGGGAAGATTTCATCCAGATATTTCTTGTGCGGCAGCGCCTCGGGGCCGAACATCGCGTAATTCCAGCCGCGGCCAAGGATCCAGTCATCCCCAGGATGTTCGGAGGCATATTCACGCAAGCGTTTCTGAATGTCGGCGGGATCTTTTGCGCCTTCGAGATTCACCCTGCCGAGACTAAAAGAGCCGTCGATAAAGTGAATGTGGCAATCAACGAAACCCGGGAGCACCAGTTTTCCGCCGGCGTTGATCACCTTTGTGCCCATGCCGCGCATGCGCTCGATGACGGGGTCGTCACCCACGGCAACGATTTTTCCGCGGTAAATGGCCACGGCCTGCGCCCACGGCTGCTTGAGGTCTTCCGTGTAAACGCGGCCGTGCACGACGATGATGTCCGCCGGTTCGACGATGCGGCCTTGCGCGCGCGACATCGAGGCAGCGCAGAGCAAGAGCAGAAGAGATTGAAGAACGACGCGAAGCGGATGACTTTTCATTGGCATCTGGTCCTTAAGCTTCAGAATGTTGGCGGCGTGTTGATCCACAGCAGCCAAGTCTCCGTACGGCCGGGATTCTTCCAGCGGTGCGGAGTCGAACTCTCAAAATAAAGGCTGTCGCCGGGCTTCAGTTGATAATGCTCCTTGGCGTCCAGCCAGATCTCAAAATTTCCGCGCAGAACATGCAGGAATTCTTCGCCTTCATGCGAGTAGGATTCACCGCTGCCGCCACCGGGTTTGATGCGGAAAAGATGCGGCTCCATCGCCGTGTTTCCCCAGGCCAGCAGCTCCATGCGCACGTCCGGGGTGGTCTCCAGGATTTTTCGCTGATTCGGGCGCACCAGGCGTGGATTATCGCCGGCGGTTTCGAAGAGGGAAAGAATGTTGGTGCGGTAGAACCGGGCGATGCGGCGCAGCGTGGCAATCGAGGAGCGCATCTGGCCGCGCTCCAGGGCGCTTAGAAAACCGATGGAGACGCCGGTGGCGCGGGCCACTTGAGCTAGGGAAAGGCCGCGGCGGGTCCGCAAGCGGCGGAAACGCTGCCCTGGGTGCGACGAGTTTTCTGAGGGAGAGGACACCACGCCTTGGCGCTTGAGCACGTGAACGATGGCGGCGGGATTGAGTCCGCGGGAGCGGCGCAGGAAAATCGCGCGTTGCAGCACGCGGACATCGGATTCGGTAAAGAGGCGGTAGCGGCTCTGCGTACGCTGCGGCGAGACGAGGCCCAAGGCTTCCCAGGCGCGCAGCGCGGAGGAAGAAATGCCCACGCGGCGGGCCACTTCGCTGATACGCAAAGTGCGCGGCGGCTTGCGCGCCGCCGATGCTTCGGATAAATTCTTTCTGCTTGACACCGGCTCCGGCTTTCTCTAAGTTTGCAGGATTAT
>JBGQDD010000270.1:0-5092 GCA_041495665.1 Candidatus Acidiferrum sp. | reverse complement strand
CGCCCTCGATCAGATCGGGAGCGCTGGGAACCGCGGTAATCTCCGGAACACGCACGATTTCACGCACGGCAGCAATACGGACGCCGTACGTTTCATTGCCGATGCGAAAGCCGACGACTTGAAGATCTTTTTCCATCGAGAGGTCTCCGGCCCTCTAGGAACGCGCCAGTTCGGCGTATTCGTGTTCTTGAGCGCGGTCCGACTCCGAACTACGGCGATGTCCGCCGAAGGATTCCCCGCGACGCGGGCGCTGCTGGTTAGCGCGGTCGATAACAAAGCGGTCCATGCTGTCGAGCAAGTTGCGGGAAAGCTTGAGCATCTGCTCGGCGGCGGCGGAAAGCTCGGTGGAACTGGAAGCGGATTGCTGCACCAGTTCGCGCATCTTGTCCATGGCGCGGACAACGGCCTGGGCGCCGGAAGCCTGTTCTTCAACGGCGGAATTGATTTCCTGGGTAATTTCGGTAAGGCGGCTGGTGGCTTTGGCGATTTGCGAAGAACCAACGGATTGTTCGTTGGTAGCCGCGCCGATCTCCTGAGAAAACTTATAGACTTCCGTGACGACGTTGGAAATCTTGTGCAGTGCGGAACCGAGATCGTTACCGAGAGTCAGGCCTTCCTCGACGATGCGCGTGCTGCGCTCCATGTTTTCGACGGCCTGGCGGGCTTCGCGCTGAATACTCTGAATCAAGTCGGCAATTTCCTTGGTGGATTGCGTGGACTTCTCGGCGAGTTTGCGAACTTCATCGGCAACAACCGCGAAACCAAGACCGTGCTCACCGGCGCGGGCCGCTTCGATGGCCGCGTTGAGCGCCAGCAGATTGGTCTGTTCGGCCAAGTCATCGATGACTTCGATGATCTTGCCGATGTCATCGGCGCGATGACCCAGGATGTTGATGATTTCCGCGGAAGACTGGATGGCCTGGTTGGTGCGGTTGAGGCCATCGGTGGCCTTCTCCATGGTCTGAATACCACTGACCACTTCTTCGCGCGAGCGGTTGGCGATATCGAGCAAGACCTTGGCGGTATCGGCCACGCGCTGAATGGAAGTGACCATCTGATCGATGGAAGCGGAAGTTTCCGCGACGCTGGAAGCCTGAACTTGCGTGTTCTTCACCACGTTCTGCACGTTGATGCTCATCTCGTGCATGGTGCAGGTGACTTCTTCAATTGCGGAAGAGGCCTGGACGCTGACCTTGGCCGATTCATCAGCGGCGCCAGCGACCTGATTGGAGCCAGAAGACACCTGGGCGGCAGAATCGCGTGTGGTACGGACCAGTTCTTGCAAACCGTGGGACATGCGAAGGAAGGCGTTGCCGAGGGTGTCGCGCTTGGAACGCGGCACGACTTCCACGGTCAAGTCGCCCTCGGCGACGGCCATGGAGACGCTGGCCATTTCCTTCAGATAGGCGACCATATTGTTGAAGGTAGTGGCCAGAGCACCGATTTCGTCGTTGCGGTGAATATCAATGTTCTGATCGAGGTCGCCAGAGTCGCCAATTTCGCGCGCGACGGTAATGAGATGGTTGAGGGGCTCGGTGATGGACTTGGCTGTCCAGAGGGCAATGAAACTGCCAGCGACGAGAGCAAAAAGGGTGCCGCCAATGGTTATCCAGATGCTGAAGGTGGTCCAGCGGTTCGCGGATCGGGTGGTTTCCTCGAGAAACTTGGTGATATCGGAATTGCTCTGATCGAGAACGACCGATGACTTGGTCAGCCAGGAAGAGGGATCTTTCTGCAGGTAAAAAATCTGCAGGTCGGAGACGGTAGCATCGCCAGAATCGACTTGATGGCGCTTGGCGATCAAGGGCTTGGCAAAATTATCGGCCCAGCTCGCCTCCGTGCTCTCGACCTGGATCAGGGCAGTACGAACGGCTTCACTGGAAGCATTCGATTCGCCGCGTTTGATCTGGTCGATGATATCGGTCAGTCCTTTGTTGACTTTCTCTTCATCGCGGGGATCACCGCTGAGGAGAAAATTATTCATGTTAAGGCGATTCAACATAATCTGATAGCGCACGGATTCGACGGTGCGCACGCTGTCGAGCGCCGTGCCGGCATCATGGCGCGCCGAGCTTTCCTTGACGCCGGTGATGATATTTACGATGAACAACAGCGAGAGAATGCCGAGGATCAGCCCAAAACCCGCGTAAAGTTTTTTTCCGATGGTCATTGCAAAATGCCTCCGCTCACCTCAGCAGGGCGCCGTGGAGCTGGCCGCTTCTGCCGGAACAACCCTTCCTCAACGGTTTCCCCTAATTGCCATGAAACTCAAATTCAACAACCTGCGTGGTCTCTTCCGGCGCAGGCACAAACTTCCATTCCTTCACGGCGTCCTGGCAAGCCTGAACGAGCAAGGGGTGTCCCCCGACGACCCGCGTGCTTTTCACACGTCCGTCCGGCGTAATGACAACCTCGATCTTGACTTTGCCGGAAACGTTCATGCGTCTGGCGAGTTCCGGATACAAGGGTGCCGTTTTGGTTTTGACTTTGCGCTTGGCTTCGTCCGTCGAACCAGACTGGGCAGATCCAGAAGCGCCCCACAAAACGAGCGCCGCAGTTGTAGCCACAGCCAACTTCTTCCACCGACTAGTTCTCATCGACACTACTCCTCATGGGATTGGAAGATGCCCCGCGTAGGAGGAGGCACGTGGGATGCCATGGCGGAGGGATGCAGGAATAATCGAATCGGAGCCGGTCGAGCATCGGTAAGTAACAGGAGAACAGCAAGTTATGGTAAATCTAGGAGCTGATGGCAATGTGGCACTGGAGTACCATTTGTCTCAGGCGGGCGGGACTCGAGAGGCTGAGGTCTCAGGCTGAGACGCGGAGAGAAAAGGAAGCACCGCTACTATAGGCGATTTCGCTACACGAAGCTGCCCAGCGATTGACTCACATTGAGACTCCCCGGTAGGGTTGGGGAGGAGCAGCGCCTCGCAACTTGAGACGCGCGGTGCTTTCTTCTGGCCGATGCGCAGAATAAAGACAAGAACGTCAGGTCATCCCACGCCCCAGCGCGGAAGGGCGGAGCCCCACCAGTCGATGTCGAGGCACGCTGAAGAATTGATGGAACTGGCGGTGGAGGCGGCGCAGTCTCGGCATCTGCCGGATTTTCTGGAACAGTTTGCACTGCGTGCGACGCGAATGCTGGATGCCATCTGGGGAGGCGTGGCCGTCTACCGTGGGCGGGAAACGGAACTTCACGCCATGCGGCACGGCGGCTCTGAAACCAAAGAGAGCACAGACTGGCTCATTTCGAACGCCCGGGGCAGCCAGAACGATGTGGAAACTCGAGCGATCCCCAAGGAGATTGCCGCGGCCTGGCCCTTTCCTGAAGAGCCGGCGTCGGTTGTCTTCGCGCGAATCGCGGCGAGCGACAATGAAAGGCTGGGAACGCTCTGCCTGATGCGGAACCGAAAGGCCCTGGGCGCGGATGAGAAACGATTGCTGCATGCGCTGGCGAGTCATGCGGCGCTCTCGCTGGAGAATTTCCGGCGATTCTCGCAACTGGAGAGGTCCAAACGGCAGTGGGTGGAGGACATCGACGCGATCAGCGATTACATCGTGGTGCACGACCGCGCGTGGAATATCGTTCGAACGAACCGCTCACTCGCAACCCATCTTGGAGTGCCGCCAGTGGCCCTGGTTGGCGAGGCCATGAGCACCCTGAGGCAGATCGCGGAATCAGGAAGCGATCTACCCTGCCCGTTCTGCCGGGATACGCAGCGAACGAAGGAGGAGTACGTGGCCGCGTCGGCCGAGCGCATCTTTCTCGTTTCGACATCGCGAACGCCAGGCGTTTCTGATGATGATACGCGCACGATCCATGTTCTGAAGGACATTACCGACCGGCGGGAGGCGGAACGGAAGTATCGCGAGCTGTTTGACAGCATTCAGGAAGGATTATTTTTCGCCACGCCGGACGGGAGATTCCTGGATGTAAATGACGCGATGGTGCGCATGCTGGGATACGCGTCGCGGGAGGAATTGATGCGCGCGGACGTGAGCCCGCATCTGTATCCTGCGCCGGAAGCGCGAGAAAAGTTTCTGCGGGCCCTTTCGGAAAGAGGGGTGTTGCGCAATTACGAAGAGACGCTGCGGCGCAAAGATGGGACGCTGCTGCACACGCTGCAAAACATCACCGCGGTGCGCGATGCCCGCGGACGCATCGCGCAGATTCGCGGGCTGATGCTGGACGTTACGGAGCAGAAGACTTTTCAATCGCAACTGCTGCGGGAGCGCGATTTCAATCAAAAGATTTTGAATACGACGCAGAGCATGATTCTGGTGCTGGATACGGCAGGGCTGATCAGCTACGCCAACCGGCGCTGCTATGAAGCGGGCTACCAGGAAGGCGAATTGATCGGGCACCGGCTGGTGGACTGGGTGGAGGCTTCGCACGGGGAGGATTTCGACGCGGCGTTGGAAACAACGGCGCACGGCCATCAAGTGGAGAACCTGGAGCTGCGGGTGCGGCGGAGCGACGGGTCGATGGGGCATTTCTCGATCAGCCTGAGCCCGATGAGAGACGAACAGAATGCGGTGAACAGCGTCGTGGTGGTGATGACGGACATCACGGACGCGGCGTTGCTGCAAGCAAAGCTGGCCCACAGCGAAAAAATGGCCACGATTGGACGGCTGGTTTCCGGTGTCGCGCACGAAGTCAATAACCCGCTGGCGGCGATTCTGGGTTTCACGGACCTGTTGCTAGAGAATCCCGAGGTGCCGGTGTCGGCGAGGGAGGATTTGCAGATCATCCTGCAGGAGACGCAGCGAACGAAAGATATCGTGCAGGATTTGCTGAGTTTCGCACGGCAAAGACCTGTGCAACGGGAACTCGTGCAGGTGAATAGCGTTTTGAGACAGACGATCAAGCTGCGGAGCTATGATTTCGCCAGCCATGGCGTTGAGGTGGTGGAAGATTTTGAAGAGACGCTGGCGGCGGCCCTGGGCGACTCGCAGCAACTGCAGCAAGTTTTTCTGAATATCCTGAACAATGCGTACGATGCGGTGCAGGATGCGGGGCAGCGCGGGCGCATCAGGATTCACACGCGGCGGCAGGCGGAGATGATCGAAGTAGCGATCAGCGACAATG
>JBGQDD010000269.1:0-5092 GCA_041495665.1 Candidatus Acidiferrum sp. | reverse complement strand
CATGCCAACATCAGCACGGCCGCCAAGCTGAAGCGCACGGCCAGAAACATGAACACAGAGGCATGATCGAGCGCATTCTTGACGACCACAAACGTCGCGCCCCACAAGAGCGAGCAGAAAGCGAGCGCGAGGTCTGCTTTGGCGCGGCTGGGTTTCTCCATCAGAGGCAATCTGACCTCCAGAATGGCCGCGATTCTATAGCGGGAACAACGGCCGCTCAACTTTTTCGGAGCGAAAAATATGCGAGAAAAATACCGCTATGGTGCGGCG
Source organism: Candidatus Acidiferrum sp. (assembly GCA_041495665.1). Taxonomy (GTDB): domain Bacteria; phylum Acidobacteriota; class Terriglobia; order Acidiferrales; family UBA7541; genus Acidiferrum. The sequence continues at coordinate 4,822 of JBGQDD010000269.1, read as the reverse complement.
GGGTAAACCGTGCGGCCAGCGACGACGGTGCGGAGGACACGCGTCTTGGTGAACTGCGCGGGAGGGACCTTGGTGAGATCGTTCGAAAGGATGACGAAATCGGCGTACTCGCCAGGTTTCAGCTCACCTTTCTTCCCTTCCTCGAATTGCGCATACGCGGAACCTGAGGTATACGCGCGGATGCAATCGTCGAGCGAGATTTTCTCCTGCGGCTCCCACCCGTTTCTCGGACCGCCATCCGGGCGTTCGCGCGTAACGCAGGCGTACAACCCGCGAAACGGGCTGATGGGTTCCACGCTGTAGTCGGTGCCGAACGCAAGGCGAACGCCATTCCTGTGCAAGGTGGCCCAAGCGTAGGCGCCTTTGATGCGCTCGGGCCCGATGCGGTCCTCGGCCCAACGCATGTCCGTGGTCTGATGCGAGGGCTGCATGGAAGCGATCACCTTGATCTGCGCAAAGCGCACGAAGTCCATCGGCTCAACGACTTGAGCGTGTTCGATGCGGCTGCGGCGATCGCGAGGGCCGTTGGCCTTGGCTACGGCTTCAAAAACGTCGAGAGCGATGCGATTGGCGCGGTCGCCGATGGCATGGAAGTTGAGCTGGAAACCGGCTCTGTCCCGCTCGATGGCCATGACGCGCAACTTTTCAGGATCGTAAGTGAGGATTCCCCTTGAGGAGGGATCATCGGAATACGGCTCGAGCATCGCCGCGGTGCGCGAACCGAGAGCGCCATCCGTGACCGCTTTCAAAGCGCCGGTCTTCAGCCAGGGATCTTTGGTGCCGCCTTGGGCGCGCATATTCTGCAAATCGTTGAGCGGCAAACCAAACGGCAGCCACTCTGTAATGCGGACCGTCAGCTTGCCTTCATCCTTGAGCTGTTTGTAGACCTGAAAATCCGCCCACCCCGAATTGTCCTGGACAGAAGTGACTCCATTCTTTGCGACATTTTCGAGAACCAGCTCGATTCCATGCCGGCGCTGTTCCGGCGAGGGATCGGGAATCCGTACTTTGACCAGCGACATCGCCGCCTCTTCTTTCAACATTCCCGTGGGATCGCCGAGTGCGTCGTGCTCGATCTCGCCGCCGGGGGGATTCGGCGTGTTCTTATCGATTTCGGCGCTTTTGAGCGCGAGCGAATTGGCCACGGCCACATGGCCGGAGACGTGCGTAAGGATCACGGGGTTTTTCGGCGCGACGGCATCAAGTTGCTGGCGATTCGGAAATCTCTTCTCGGGCCACGTCGTGTGATCCCAACCTCCACCGGTGATCCAATCACCGGGTTTGTGTTGCGCGACGGCAGCGGCGACACGCTTCTGCAATTCCTCCGGTGAAGGCACACCGATCAGAGGGACCGCCAATTCATCCGCCGCGGCCATGCCCAAATGGACGTGCGCATCATTGAAGCCCGGCATCACGAACTGGCCTCGGAGATTGACGGTCTCGACGCCCTCCTGGCCACCTCCACAATCGAGCAGCACGTGGTCCATCTTGCCGATGCAACTGATTTTCCCTTCGCTGACGGCCATGGCCTCCGCCCAAGGATGGGCGGGATCGTTCGTGTAAATGCGCCCGTGCGTGTAAAAGGTCGTGCGCGGAGTCTTTTGTGCCACGCTCATTTTCACGTGGAAAGCCGCAACGAGGGCGACGATTATAAACGGGAGAATGCCGGCCAGGAATCGAACGCGATTCGTCCGGATTTTCATCGGGATTTCTCCTCAGCAACTCCGGAAATTCCGAGGATGGTAAGGAGCGCGCGCTTCAAACCTGCTTCGCGGCCGGCGGAATCGTACCACTCCTGCAGCGAATGCGCGCCGCCACCGCTTCCTCCCGCGCCGATAGAAATGGCCTGGATACCGAGGGAGAGCGGAATATTCGCATCTGTCGAAGAGCGTTCAATGCGCGATTGATTGCCGACAATTTCATCGGCGGCGCGAAGTGCGACCAGCAGCGGCGAATCGACTGCCAATTCCCCGCCTGGACGGCTGCCCAGCAGTTCGACCTTCCATTCCAGCTTGCCCTTGGAACGGTCGCGCGCGGAGTCCATCTCGTCACGAACGCCGGCGATGATGCACTCGCGCAATGCAGATTCCAGGCGTGTCAGTTCGTCCTCGCTCTCGGAGCGGATGTCGACTTTGAGGCGCGCTTCATGGGGAACGGAGTTCACCGAGGTGCCGCCTTCGATCTGGCCGATGTTGAACGTGGTGCGCGGGCTGGCGGGAACTTTGGTGTTGATGAAGCGCACGGAGCCACGAACCAGCGCGTTGATGGGATTGGGCATGCCGAAATCGGACCAACTGTGGCCGCCTGGACCGGTGATCAAGGCTTCGAGCCGGCGCGAAGCGAGAGCCTTCGTAGTGACGTGATCGGTGCCGGAGCCGTCAAGCACAACAACCGCTTGGAGTTTCCCGCGGTAGGTATCCACAATCGCGCGCATGCCGCGCAGATTGCCTTCGCCTTCTTCGCCCACGTCGCCGACGAAAAGAACGGTGCGCTGCGGCTTGAGGTGCGCGAACTGCACGGCGTGCGCCAGCGCCAGTAGCGCCGCCACGCCGCTGCCATTATCGGAGATTCCGGGCGCGGCCATGCGGCTGCCATCGCGATGAACTTTCACATCCGTGCCGTGGGGGAAAACGGTGTCAAGGTGCGCCGCAACAACGACAATTTCTTTTTCATTCACGCCGCGCAGTTCGCCGATGACGTTGCCGGTCCTGTCGATCTGCACCGCCAGCCCGGCTTCGGCCAGCAACTCTTTGACCGCTGCGGCGCGCTGCGCTTCCTGAAAAGGCGGCGCTGGGATTTCGGTGATGCGCGCCTGCTGATCGTTGACCCAGGAAATATTTGGCGTGAACCAATCGAGAGCGGCGCGGACTCGCGCGTTGTCGGAAAGCCGTGAACCTTGGGCTTGGCGCGGCGCATGGGGAGAAGCAACGGAGCGAACCGGCATAGCCAGAAGAATAACGCAAACGAGAGTGCGTTTCACCGCCGGATTGCAACGCCGTTTTCTTCTCAATGGCGTGCAGCCTCGGTGCACAGGGCGAGAACTTCCGCATCGGAGAGGACGCGCGAGGACTGCTTGGCGGCGTCAAAGATGCGCGTGACAGTGGCGTCGTCCGCGGGAATGCGGTGCTTCTCCAGCCAGAACAGCACGTTGGATTTGCCGCTCATCGGGCCGATTTCGATCACCTGATCGAGGCCGAAGAGATGCGCGGGCACGCCGCTGTAAACGGCATTGGCGAGCTGGAGATCATTTTTTCGAAAGGCTTTGATGAGCGCGGCGGCGTGAACGCCCGTGGCGGTGCGAAACGCGTCATGGCCAACGACCGGATAGTTTGGCGGAATCATCGTGTGCGTGGCCTTGGCGACTTTTTCACAATACTCCTTGAGCCGGGAAAGATCCTGTTGGATAAGGTCCATCAAACGAAGATTGACGAGCATTAATTCCATGGGCGTGTTGCCGACTCGTTCGCCGAGGGCGTTGGCGGCGGCGTGGACCTGGTGCGCACCGGCAGCGACGGCCGCGAGGGAATTGGCGATGGAGAGACCGCGATCATTGTGGCCATGCCAGTCAACGCGAATTTTTTCGCCGGACGGTTTCACGACTTCGTTAACTACGAAATTCACGAGGTTAAATGCGCCATTGGGCGTAGCGTGGCCGACGGTGTCGCAGAGCACGATGGCACGAGCGCCGTTTCGAATGGCGGTCGAGTACAGCCGCTTGACGGTATCGGGGTCAGTGCGGATGGTGTCTTCCGTGACGTACATGGACGGAAGACCGTTCTCGACCGCGAACTTTACCGCCTTTTCGGTGGTGCGCTCGAGGTGCTCGACTGTCCAATCTTCCACGAGGCGGCGGATGGGGCTGGAGCCGAGGAACGTTGCGGCTTCAATGGCCATGCCCACGCGCTGCGAAATCTCCACGATAGGGCGAATGTCATTTTCATGCGTGCGCGCCGCGCAGTTGGGCTTGATCTTCATCCGCTGCGTGGCGATTTCGCGCGCCAGCGCTTCGGTGTCAGCAAAGGCGCGCGGCCCCGCGCCGGGCAGACCGATATTGACCGCGTCGATTCCCAAGGATTCCATTAAATGCAGGATTTCGATTTTTTCCTCGATGCTGGGGTCAAAGACGGAGGGATTCTGCAAACCATCGCGCAGGGTTTCGTCATTCATCAGTACGCGGGTACCGGGGGAAATCGCCGGCGGCGTGGCGACGTTCCAGTCGTAGATCCATTCGTTCTGCTGCACGTCATTTTCCTGCAAGGGGGCCTCGTTGGCTGCGAAATCGATAGCTCTAGTTGCGCAACGTGTAGCTCTGCGGCTGCTGCACGGGATCAGGGCGATACAGCGTCTTGCAGTATTCGCAGCGGTAAATCTCCGCTTTCGGACCAATGAGCGCCGCGACTTCTTTCGGGTAATCGTAGTAGCGCTTCAAGTGGCCGTTGCAGAGCTTGCCCTTCTCATCTTTTTCATCGCAGGCCCGCTGTTTGGGCTTGCGCGTCTTGATTTTGGGCGGCGTTGCAGTCTCTTCGGGCATGAAGCTCCTCTCTACAATCCGTGGTCGCGGAAAAAAGTTTTCATGGCACCTCGGGCGTTTCGCAACTTCGCGCCGATACCACCGGAAAATTCAAATTGGAGAAAAGCATCCGCGGCGTGCTCCAGATCCAATCCGTAGCGGTACCACCAGGGCTTTTCGCGCCGCGGCAAACGGTCCACATCAATGTATTTCGTCTGCACCATTTCGAGCAGCCCCGCCTGCCCATGCGTGCGGCCCCAGCCGCTCGCGCCACAGCCGCCGTGGGGAGCTTCCGCAATGCCGAAATAGCTG
>JBGQDD010000268.1:0-5098 GCA_041495665.1 Candidatus Acidiferrum sp. | reverse complement strand
CGAACATCTCGACTTCAAGGAACGCAAAGCCTACGTCAAGCGCGTCGACGTCGACTACTACACCGACGCCGTTCGCTACACCCAAGTCCGCGTCCTCGAAATCGCCGCTACGTCACAACGCGCCGACGCAGCTTCCTTTGTAGGGGCGCAGCATGCTGCGCCCTCTTCGTCCTCTACTTTCTTAACTTCCTCTTTCTCCCACGGCGACGTCCTCGTCCGCTCCCAAGTCGTCGGCTTCAAGAAAATCAAATTCTTCACCAACGAGAATATCGGCGCCGGCAAACTCGAACTCCCCGAAAACGAAATGCACACCACCTCTTACTGGATCACCCTCGAACGCCCGCTGCTCGAATCACTCCCCTACACCGTCAGCGAGCGCCAAAGCGGCATGTTCGGCCTGCTCCACGCCCTCGAATCCGTCGCCACCCTTCTCCTCATGTGCGACCGCCGCGACCTCGGCACCGCCATCGGCGAGCGCCCTCCCGCTGCCGATTCGTCAGACCCAAACGGTGTCATCCTGAGCGAAGCGACCGAAGGTTCCGGCCTTGCCGGAAAGGATCTCAACTCTTGGCACTCGAACACGTCTCCGTTCGAGACAGATTTCACGCCGACGCGCATGGAAGACGCCATCTCCACAAATGCAAAAGAATTCTTCGAACCAAATTTGTACCTCTTCGACGCCTACCCCGGCGGTATCGGCTTTTCTGAACCGCTCTTTCGAACGCACGCTCTTCTCGTACAAAAAACGCGCGAACTCATCGCCGCGTGCGCTTGCGAACAAGGGTGCCCCTCTTGCGTCGGCCCCGCCGGCGATCTCGCCCCGCGCGCAAAAGAAGCCGCCCTCGCCATCCTCGACAGGTTGTGCGCCTAGATGTCTGCCGCTGCCGACAAATTCTCAAGATTCGCCGCGCTGAAGCCCACGCGACCAATGCCAGCGCGGCCCGCCGCGAGTCGAACGCCCGGCGAAGAAGACGCGCTCGGCCGGCTCCTCGGCGCAGGCGTCGCCAGGAATCATTTCGGCGAACACCTGGCCGTTCGAAACTGGTTCTCCACTCCGGAATTTATGGACCCCTCGCCCACAACACTCGAATTACTTTCGCGCACGCGCGACGAATCGCTCTCCCGCAAAACCCGCGCCGCTCTGGAAGATCCAGAAAAATGGCTTTTCCTCGACACAGAAACGACGGGACTCGCGGGAGGCACGGGGACGTACGCATTTCTGATTGGTCTGGCGTGGTGGGATGCGGGCGGATTGCAGGTCGAGCAATTCTTTATGCGCGATTTTGCGGAAGAGCATTCGCTGCTGCAGGAATTATCTCAGCGGGTCGCCGAGCGGCCGGTGCTCGTCACTTTCAACGGAAAATCGTTCGATTGGCCGTTGCTCGAAAATCGTTTCACGATGACGCGCTCCATCGCCGTGCCAAAACTGGCGGCACACCTTGATTTGCTGCATCCCGCGCGCGCGTTGTGGAAGCTCCGGCTCGGTTCGGTGCGGCTGGTGGAACTCGAACGCCACGTCCTCGACGCGCCCCGGCTGGGCTGGCATCGCGAGAACGATGTTTCTTCCGCGTTTATCCCACAATTTTATTTCGACTACCTGCGCGGCGGTCCGGTGGAGCCGCTCGCCGGCGTCGTTCGCCACAATCAGATGGATTTGCGCGGTCTCGCTGCTCTATTCGGCAAAATCAATGAAATGCTTTCTGGGCCGCCCGGCGCCGCGAACGAAATCGAGAGCCTCGACCTCTTCGGGCTATCCCGATTTCTCCAACGCCGGGGGGAGGACGATCGCGCGCATTCCGCGTGCGCGCAGGCGCTTGAAATTGGATTGCCCGCGGAAATCCGCCCGAAGGCGCGCCGCGAGCTTGCGCTGATGGCCAAGCACCGCGGGGAACATGCGCGCGCCGCCGAGATCTGGCTGGAAATTATTGCCGATCCGCACGACGGCATTCATGCCTGCGAACAACTAGCCATTTACTACGAGCGTCACGCCAAAGATATGAGCCGCGCGGTGGAATTCGCGCAACTCGCTCTCACGAAACTCAGGTGCCAGCGCAGTGCCTCACCAGATCCTTATCTCGCTGCTCGTTCCACACGAGTGGAGCAAACATTCCTGCACCGAATCGCACGTTTGCAGCATCGAATAAAGATCAGCGACGGCTTGGCAAGACCGCTTGCTCTTTCATCCTCTACCGGTGAACCGGAAGCGGAGAGCAGATACCGTCACCGTTAAGAGGCTTGCCGCGTTCCTCAATTCAAAGGAGGAAATCGGATGGAAAGTTCAGCCGCAAAACAGCAACCTATTGCAGGGGTTCATATGATCGCTGCCGAACAAACATATCTACGCTCCGAACTGGAACAACGCCGCGAGCGGCTTCACGCAGCTTTGCATTCGCCCGCCGCCGATGCTTCTCTTTCGCAACTGCTGACGGCTGTGGATACGGCGCTGAGCCGTATCGATCAAGGGACATTTGGGCTCTGTGAGGAGTGTCACGACCACATCGAAGCGGAGCGCCTGCTGGCCGATCCTTTGGTGCGGTTCTGCCTCGATCATCTTACGAGTGCCGAACAGCGAGCCTTGGAGAGTGACCTTTCCCTGGCCGCACGCATCCAGCGCGCTCTTTTGCCGAAACTCGGCCTGGCGCCGGCAGGATGGGGCGTTCGATACCACTATCAACCCGCCGGGATGGTGAGCGGCGACTACTGCGATCTCCTTGAAACAGAAGGCGGCCTGCTCTTTATGCTCGGGGATGTCTCCGGCAAGGGTGTTGCTGCGTCGATGCTCATGAGTCACCTCCATGCAACGTTTCGCAGCCTCGCCGAGGCCGGCCTCCCACTCGATCGGATGGTCGAGGACGCCAACCGCATATTCTGTGAAAGCACTCTTGCCGGACAATTCGCGACTCTCGTCGTAGGACGAGCCGCGCACGATGGTTCGGTGGAATTTGTAAGCGCGGGCCATCTCCCTGTGCTTCACATCCATCGCGATGGAGCGACGCCGAAGGATTCCACCGGAGTGCCTCTGGGGATGTTCTGTGACACACACTTCCCTGTCCATCGGCTCGCACTGACTCAGGGTGACACGCTGTTTCTCTATACCGACGGTTTGACGGAAGCACGAAATCGCGCAGGGCAAGAGTATGGTCTCCAGCGAATCCGCACCCTGGCGGCGCGGCACACTGAGATAGAACCTGATGGGCTAATCTCCAAATGTCTCGAAGACCTGTTGAGTTTTGGGGAGGGATTGAAGCAAACGGACGATTTGACGCTTCTGGCCATGCGCCGTGCGGAATAGGTATCTATCGCTCACTCAAGAATTGGGGAATCAAAGCTACATCGCTTGCCGTGACATCGTTTTCTGCGAATCCAAAGATCGTGACGGTCTTCGCAGGGACGGAGGACCCAAGTCGTTCCGGCGGCTGAGGGGCCAAAGGCCAGCTCAGGGCTTTGGTAAAAGCGTCGAAGATGTTGCGGGTGGCGCCTTCCATGGTCACGCACTCGTCTCCCAAACAATCCAGGAACACGCCGCCATCCGGCGTATCAAAAGAAAAAAAGTTCGGGCGGCGAAGCAAATTCGAGCGCTCCACATATTTCTTCTCCAGCGCTTCGGAATATTGTCCGAAGAAGCGCGCCGCGTGTTCTTCGCTGTTCAGGTGCAGGCGGGTCACCAGGACGAGTTTTTTCGTGTGCTTGTGCTCGTAGAGAACGTAGCGGTCGCCATCCCAGGCCGCAGCCAGAGTCTTTGCGAGCTCGTCGCCCAGGAATTGCTTCAAAACTTCCTTCCAGCCGAATTCACCCATGATGTTTTCGTCGAGTTTTGCCCAATTGCCGCCGAGCACTTTCTCGAGCCGCGGTAGAGCGACACTTGCGGGAGTCTTGCCGGACCGATAGAGCGCCGGGTGGAGAATCTGCTGTGTGGAAACCGGCGGCTTCTCGAACACGCCCGAAAGGGCGGCCCAGCCAGTGTTTTTCATAACGGCAGCCGAGAAGTTCAGTCCGCCGATATAAGGAAAGATCAGCGCGTCCTTGAGGAAAGGCGGCGCTTTTTGCAGTGTCGGAGTACTGCCCAGATCGCCGATCAGCATCCCGGGATCGAAAACCGGCAAATCCTTCAGGGAGCGCCCCGTTCCAAGCATGAGGTAATCGACCATGGCGGCCATGGCGCTGCCTTCGAGCACGGCGTCGCGCGCCAGCTCGGCATCCTCATTGGGACGGGCTGCTTTCACCCACGCTTCGATCTGGAAATGCTGGTCCTCGAGAGCGTGCGTCAACTCATGGGCCATCACCATGCGCTGGTCGGCAAGCGGGCTCCAGTCCGCGATGTAAAATTCGCGCGTCTTAGGATCGTAAAGCCCTTCGACCTGTTCCGTGAGCACGTTCACCAAGAACGAATCGAGGTCGAATCCTTTGGGAAGGAGGCCAAAAGCTTCCGCGCTGCGCTGGTCGCCGTAGCGTTCGGCGGGGGTTTTGTCTTCGTTCATCTCCTTAATGACGTAGGCGCGGATTTCCTCGCGCGAACGCAGGGATTTTTTCAACGGTGTGCGCAGCTTCAGCCCGGTGATCGTGCTCATCTGGCCGAGGACTTCGTCGGCAGCAGCAATGAAATCGGCGTCATTGGCGGGCTTGGAAACCGCGAAAGGCGGTGCGACCACAGCTTCTTGTGCGTGGACGACGACACCACCAAGGAAGAGAGTGAGGCTGAAAAAGAGAGCGCGCAGCCCGATAGAAGTGCGTTTCAAGTGCGAGGCCATATCGTTTTCAGAATAGCAGAATCCAGCTGGAGCTGTCGGGCTAGGCGAAGCCAGTGGCGAGCGACAAGTAACGAGCGGCGAGCACAGCGAGGAATGACGGTGCCACAAAAGCGGAAAGCAGGGTTAACGGGGACACGACCTCAAGGCGATGAGGCTCATGGCGGTAACTGGGGCCAAAGTTCCAACCAAGGAGACGGTTCGCGAGGCGCTTCATCGGCAGGTACACGTGAAGAAAACGCAGGACTTATGCCGCGACTGAAGATGCGCGACGTAAATCTGCAATACGTTTTCAACAGCCCTGTGAATCGCGGAGTTTCTTTGTTCTGAAGACTTAACAGTCTGGTAATTCT
>JBGQDD010000267.1:0-5168 GCA_041495665.1 Candidatus Acidiferrum sp. | reverse complement strand
TTTGGACTTGCCCCCATTTTTGACACAACCAGTTAAGACTCAAAATCCATTCAAAGGAGAATTGAGTCATGGGGTTGTCGAGAAGGATATTTACCAAAGAGTTCAAGCTGGCCGCGGTGCGGCGGCTGGAGCAAGGGATCTCCATCGGGGAGGTAGCCCGCGCGCTGGAAGTGAACGCGAACGTGCTGCAGCGTTGGCGGCGTGAGTTCCGGCAAGGGCCAGGCAACGTGTTTCCGGGCAACGGGAAGCAGCGTTGGTCGGAAGGGCGGATCGCTGAACTGGAGCGCAAGATCGGCCAGCAGGCGCTGGAGCTGGATTTTTTGAAGGGGTGCTTGCAGCGCATCGAGGAACAGCGGATGCTGCAGGCGTTGACTGGCAAGCCGCGGTCTACCGGAAGGCGCAAGCAGAAATGAAGGCCAAGCGGGGACTAACCATCGAGCGGAGGATGGAGTTGGGCCGGGTTTCCCGGTCCGGCTTCTACCGGTTTCAGAATGCTGAGCCGAGCGAGGATCGCGACATGGATCTGCGGGACGCAATTCAGCGGATCGCAGTGGAATGGCCCAGCTAGGGGCGTCCACGCATCACCGCCGAACTGCGGCGGCGCGGATGGCGGGTGAATCCGAAACGGGTCTACCGGTTGATGAGGGAAGACAATCTGCTGTGCGTGCGGCGGCGGAAGTTCGTGGTCACGACCGATTCCAACCACGGGCGCAAAGTCTATCCGAACCTGGCGCGAGACATGATTCTGACCGCGACCGATCAGCTCTGGCGGGCTGATATTACTTACATTCGCTTGCGCGACGAGTTCGTGTTCTTGGCCGTGGTTCTGGACGCTTACTCGCGACGCGTGATCGGATGGGCGCTGGACCGCACGCTAGAAGACGAGTTGCCACTGGCGGCGCTCCGCATGGCGCTCACCCGCCGCACCGTACAACCAGGCTTGGTGCATCACTCCGATCGCGGCAGCCAATACGCCAGCAACGATTACACGGATCTGCTGAAGGCGCGCGAGATCGCGATCAGCATGTCGCGCAAAGCGAATCCTTGGGACAACGCGGCGTGTGAGTCGTTCATGAAAACGCTGAAATACGAGGAGGTCCTTCGCAACGAGTACCGGGACTTGGCCGAGGCGCGCGCTTCGATCCGCGAGTTCCTGGAAAAGATCTACAACCAGAAGCGTCTGCACTCGGCGCTCGGCTACCTGCCGCCGGCCGAGTTCGAACGAAAGCTCGGCGCGAACAACAAGGATGCCGCTGCGCGGCAGATTTCTTTATGAGTTTTCCAAGGCATTCGGAAATCTATCCGCCGATGGAGGCGCAAACCGATGCGGTCGGCGCCCCCGCTCATCGTCTGGATGAGTTTCCGGCTGGCTATTCCTTGGCGGGTTGCTCTCCAGCAGAGCCCGCCTCCGCTTCACCAGCCGACACCGAGTATGCGGTAAAGTCGTCTTGCCGGTCGAGGATTTTTCATCGAACGGCCAACAGTGTCTTAACTGTTTGTGTCAGGTCAGGGGGCAAGCGCAGTTCCGGCAGGAGGTGTTGAGAAGGAATCTTTTTGCCCGGCTCTCGGAAACGTTGGAATCCAAGCGGCTGTCAGCAACCGAGCGACTAGAGAGCCTCCTTTGGAAGTTGGCTGAAGCGGTTGGAACCTTTGATAGCAATGGATTTGCTCGTCTGATTTTGCCACTTAGCAATAGCGAGATGGCAGATTTGTCTGCTCTCTCGGAGAGCCAGTACAAGAAGGTCCGCCACGGGCTAGAAGCAGCAGGTAGGCTAAAGCGTTGCGGCCAACAGGGTTGGATCTTTAGAAAGGAGCGGGACACGAGTCATTCGATCTTGGCGGGAAACTGCAGGTTTCCAATGCTGGTGCTTGAGGATGATCGGCGGGGCGATAGTGGTAGCCCCGCTTCGCGGAACGCCGGCGCCCGCAGCGCCTCGCGGGCCTGAGGCCGCGCCGGGGTGAATTTCGATCAAGGCTTTCACCACAAGTCTAGTGACGCAGTATCGAGATGTAGCTTACTTGTCTTGGCCGAAAGTTCCACGCGCGCTGAGAAATGTAACTCTCGAGGGCTCCAGCGTCCTGCACCAAATGATGGCTTTGCGAAACTTCGTGCCTGTACCCTTTTGCCCTTACACGAGCTCCCATTGATCGCTGTGACTCTGCCCAGCGCTCGCATTGGATAGAATTAGATTTGCACCGCTTCCTGCTCCATAACGACCGCATCCTGGATACACACGAGAAAACTCTCGCCGCCGGCCAGGTCGGCTTCATGAACGGCTGGGGCGTATTCAGCACCATCCGGGTCGCCAGCGGCGTATTGTTCGCCTTCGAGCGGCACCTGGCCCGTATGCAACACGACGCGGTCCGGATGCACGTGCCCTTCCCCGCCGATTCAGGTTTGCTGAAACCCCGTCTGCTGCAGTTAGTCGAAGCCAACACCGCCCCGGATTCGACGCTGCGTGTAGCGATCGTGCGCAATCGCGGCGGACTATTTGAAGCCCCCGATCTCGAGCGCGATTTCGAAGTGGTCGCCTTCACCTGCGATCTCAATTCCTGGGGCAACAGCGCCAAACTCGCGATCAAGCCGCACGGCCGGCACGCGCAGAGCGAATTCGCGGGCGCTAAGATTACTTCCTGGGCGCAAAATCTCACTTGGTATGAAGAGGCCCACCAGCGCGGTTTCGACGAAGTGGTTCTACTGAATGAGCGCGGTGAAGTCAGCGAGTGCACGTCGGCCAATATCTTCGCAGTCAGCGGCCGCGAGGTCCGGACGCCGCCCCTCACTTCCGGTTGCCTGCCCGGCGTCACGCGTGCCCTCCTGCTCGAGGAAATCCGGGCGCCGCGCGTTTCGATCGTCGAAAAAACCTTGTTTCCACACGATCTCGAAGAGGCCGACGAAATCTTTATCACCTCGACCACTCGCGATCTGCTGCCGGTATCGCACATCGAAGGATTGCAACTCAACTCTCACCGGCATGTGGTCCTGCACGAACTCTCCCGAGCCTTCGATGCCTACCGCCTGGATTACGTGCAGCGCCACAGCCGCTCCCTCGATAAAGTTCCGGCCTAATATCGCTCATCAACTATGAGCCAGGCCGTTGTAAAGGCAAAAACAACCAAGGCGCCAAGGGCAAAGGTCTATCCCTTTAACGCTCGCATGAATGAAGAACAGAAGGTTCTCATCCAAAAGCCAGCAGATCTCCAGGGACAAACCATGACGGACTTTGTTCTGCATAGCGCAGATTACGGCAGCCGAGCGCACCATTGAAGAACGATCAATGTTGATTCTGAGCGCACGGGAGACCGAGGCATTTGTGGATGCCATCTTGCAACCGGCTCAACCAGGGCCTATCCTCCGGACCGCAGCTCGCCATTACAAGAAGACACTAGGTTGATAGGCGGGTTCGAGCCCCAATTCGTTCAAACCGCTTGCGGATCACGATAGGAGATGTTGCCTCCTGACGTTTGCCAAGAAGGTTCCAAGTATCCACTCTTTCCGTCCACGCTACTCGGCCGGCTCGCCGTAAGCCGTGAACATCAAAGGCAAAAGCTCGGCCAGCGCTCGCTCATGGACGCTCTTTATCGCAGTTGGAAGAACACAACGGAAGTCGCTTCGGCCGGCGTGGTGGCAGAGGCAATCGACGCCTCCGCTCGAGAATTCTATTTGCATCACGAGTTCATTCCTCTCCTGGAGCACCCACGGAAGCTATTCATTGCGATGGGGACGATCAAGAGGGCATTCGGTTCGATTTCTTAGAATAACTGCGAAACAAATAGCCAACCAATTCCGCCTTGCCCGGAATACGAGAAATTGAGTCCCGGAATGATCGCTAACGCAAACACTATGATCGGGAAGCAGTACGTGCCCAGTACTTCAAGCCAAAAGCTATGATCAGAGTTCCTGTCGTTTGGATGCATTCTTCTAACCTCGGCGCCATTGACATAATATAGTAACACTACTATATTGATGTTTGCCGATGACCTCTGAACCGTCCTTGAAGCCGGTGATCTGGGTCGGATCGAGCCGCAAGGATGTGCGCGCGTTTCCCGAGCCGGTCCAGGACCACATGGGCTATGCCCTGTACGTCGCGCAGCGCGGCGGCAAGCATCGCGATACGAAGACGCTGAGCGGATTTGGCGGAGCAGGAGTGGTGGAAGTGGTCAAGGACTTTCGCGGCGATACGTTCCGCGCCGTCTACCTGCGGTATGCGGGAGCGGTGTATGTCCTTCACGCCTTCCAGAAGAAATCGAAGACCGGACGCGCAACGCCGCGCCGGGACATCGAGCTGGTGAAGCAACGGCTACGCGAGGCCGAACAGATTGCAAAGGAGAGACAGCCATGAGCAAGAAAGGATACGAGACCGGTGGCCCGAACGTGTTCAGGGATCTCGGCGTGCCGAATGCGGAGGAGCACTTCGTCAAGGCGCAGCTTGTCTTCAAGATCGACACGCTCATGAAAGAGCGCCGCCTGAAACAGGCCGATGCCGCCGATCTGCTCGGCATCAAGCAGCCCGATGTCTCCAAGATGCTGCGCGGCGACTTCCGGCCGTTCTCCATCGAACGCCTGCTGCGCTTCCTCGTGGCGCTCAATCAGGATGTTGAAATCGTGGTAAAACCGCATCGTGACCGGAGCAACGCGCCGGCGTTGCATGTTTCGTGAAACGGGCTGCTAGAAGTCCAAAGGAGCTTTCCTCAGCTCTGACCGCGTCCTTGTAGGATGGTTGTGCAGCATGGCTTTCTGGGGAGGTGTAGTCTGGATCGGTGCGGGAAGCAGGCGGAGCTTCGGTACCTTGTGAGCTGGTTGGATGTCTGAAGACTGGAAAGAGCAGGGCTAAAATAGGTAACGCCGCTGACGCCACTTGCGCTGAACAGGCAGTGACTCATGCGGCGCGGAAAGGTTCGCGACGGAACTCGTCCTATATTAGAAATGGTTCCAAGTGACCCATCAAACAGCCCGCTCTCCCGATCGGCATGCGCGATCAGAGCGTGGCACGCGGGTTAGCCTGGGATATTGCTCTCTTGCTCCCCGCAACGGCTTTTATCCCGCTACGGATCGGTGCTCCAGAACTCATCCGCTCGTTCTACCCGCTAGAAGCCCACGCCTCGGAACGGCCTTTTGCTCGCCCGCAGCGATTGCTCTCTTTCAAGAGCCTCCGCAGCGAGGTCAG
>JBGQDD010000266.1:0-5173 GCA_041495665.1 Candidatus Acidiferrum sp. | reverse complement strand
CATGCTCACCACGGCGGCGGGGACGATCACGCCCGCGCGGGTTTTGATCATTGGCGCGGGGGTGGCCGGTTTGCAGGCCATCGCCACCGCCCGGCGTCTGGGCGCGGTGACCTCGGCGTACGATCTGCGGCCTGCCGCGAAGGAACAAGTGCAGAGCCTTGGGGGCCGCTTCGTCGAACTTCCCATCGAAGCGAAAGACGCCGAGGATGCCCGGGGGTATGCGCGCGCGCAGGACGAAACTTTCTACAAGCGCCAGCGCGAGCTGCTCGGAAAAGTCGTTGCCGAAAGCGACGTGGTGATTTCTGCCGCGGTGATTCCCGGGAAAAAGCCTCCTGTTCTGGTGACGAAGGAAATGGTCGCGGGCATGGCGCCGGGATCAGTCATTGTCGACCTGGCGTCCGAACGCGGAGGCAATTGCGAGGTCACGCGAGCGGGAGAGATTGTGGTCGAGCACGGCGTGACCATCATCGGATGGTTCAATCTGGCGAGTGCTGTG
This sequence comes from Candidatus Acidiferrum sp., assembly GCA_041495665.1. GTDB lineage: Bacteria > Acidobacteriota > Terriglobia > Acidiferrales > UBA7541 > Acidiferrum. The sequence goes on along the minus strand of JBGQDD010000266.1, from coordinate 4,677 downwards.
CCGTACCACGCCAGCCAGATGTATGCGCGAAACGTCAGCTCCTTCCTTCTGCATCTCGTCAAGGACGGGAAATTTCAGTTGAATCTGGACGACGAAATTGTGCGCGACACGCTGCTCACGCGCAACGGGGAAGTGGCCAACGCCCGCGCCAGAGAATTCTTTTCGCTCCCGGCCTTGCCGGCTGAATCCAAGGAGGTGTCGAAGTCATGAAGCTGGACCTGCTGACCAGCCTCTACGTTTTCATGCTGGCCGCGTTCATCGGATTTGAAGTCATACGACGAGTTTCTCCTCTTCTCCACACACCATTGATGTCTTTGACCAACGCCCTCGACGCCATCGCCGTGGTCGGCGCGATCATCCTCGCCGGTGAATACCACGAGCACGGCGCGCTGCTCGCGAAAATCCTCGGCACCATCGCCATCGTCGCCGCCACCAGCAACATCGTCGGCGGATTCCTGATCACCGATCGAATGCTCAGAATGTTCAAAGCCAGCGGGCCGAAGAAACCATGACCAACCTGCCCGCCACCGAACACATCATCGAGATCACTTACCTCATCGCCACCGCGCTTTTCATTCTTTCGCTCAAGTGGCTCAGCTCCCCGAAGACGGCGCGGCGCGGCGTCTTTGCCGGCGAAATTGGAATGTTTCTGGCGGTTGTCGGCACGTTACTCCACCACGGCATCGTCGAATACAAATGGATCCTGATCGCCCTCGTGCTGGGAACCATCATCGGCGTCCCGCTCGGCGAAGTGGCCATGACCGCGGTGCCGCAGCGGACCGCGCTGAGCCACGCGTTTGGCGCGTTGTGCGTGACGCTGGTCGGTACGGCGGAATTTTATTTGCGCACCCCGGATGTGCCGCCCTTCATGATGGGCGTGCTCTCGCTGGAGGTCATCCTCGGATCGCTGACCTTTACCGGCAGCTTGATGGCCGCCGGAAAATTGCAGGAATTTTTGCCGCAGCGGCCGATCACCTATAAGGGACAGAACATCGTCAACCTCGGACTTTTGGGTGTGGCGATCGCTGTCGCGGGCGTGCTGGTAGCACACCCGGAAAAGACGCAGCTTTTTCCGCTGATCGTTGGCATTCCTCTTTTGTTCGGCGTGATGATGATTGTTCCCATCGGCGGCGCGGATATGCCCACGGTAATCTCCCTTTTGAATTCATACGCAGGACTTTCTGCGGCGGCTATGGGCTTCGTATTGGACAGCAAATTATTGATCATTGCGGGCGCGTTGGACGGAGCCTCCGGTCTCATTCTTTCCGTGAACATGTCGAAAGCCATGAACCGTTCGTTTTCGAATGTGCTCTTCGGAGCTTTTGGGCAACAGCACACGGTGGCCGCAGGTCAGCAGGAGGCGCGGCCGGTGCGCAGCGCGACACCGGAGGAAGCCGCGGGGATCCTCGCAGCGGCGAACAAGGTGGTCATCGTGCCGGGGTACGGCATGGCCGTTGCGCAGGCGCAGCACAAGGTGCGCGAGTTGTACGATGCGCTGACCAAGCGCGGCGTCGACGTGAAGTTTGGAATTCATCCGGTCGCCGGCCGCATGCCGGGGCACATGAATGTGTTGCTCGCGGAAGCGGATATTCCTTACGACAAGCTGCTGGACATGGAAGAAGTCAACGGAGATTTTCCCCAGACCGACGTGGCGCTCGTGATTGGCGCAAACGACGTGACCAATCCCGCGGCACGCACGGACGCTTCGAGCCCCATTTTCGGCATGCCCGTTCTGGACGTGGACAAAGCGCGCACGGTGATGGTCATCAAACGCAGCATGGGGGCGGGTTTTGCAGGAATTGAAAACCCACTCTACTATCTTGAAAAGACGCTCATGCTCTTCGGCGACGCCAAATCCTTCGTAGGCTCGATTGTGCGCGAACTCGGCGGCGGCCACGAGTAACTCGGCTTGCTTCTGTTCTGCTGCAATTCAAGATTCCGATTTTCCTCATCATTTCCTTGAGCTTGCGATTGCGGCGGCGGAGGTGCGAGCTTAGTCGAGCGCCGGAACAGCAATTTGACTGAACGCCATCCAGTTCCATGTTGTATGGCCCCAGCTTTCGTGCTAATACAACTCCATGGCCCCTCACCTATCCCGGCAACGATTTCGTCTTACGAGGAGGATTCAATGAGCGGCAACAACACGCTTCGCAGCGGATCGCGTCGGGCGTTTCTTCAATTGTCGGCTGCCGCGACTGCGGCCATGGCTTTTCGCATCTCTACCGAAGCTTCCCTCGCAGCGGAAGAGCGCAATGTTTTTCATCCCGGTGCGATCGTGATCGACGCGAACGAAAATCCTCTGGGCCCGTGCGACGCCGCGCGGAAGGCCATCGTGGATATGGCGCCGCAGGGAGGCCGCTATTCCTACTGGCTCAAGGAAGAATTCGTGAAAACTTTCACGGAGATGGAAAGCCTGAAGCCGGAATACCTGGGCGTTTTTCCTGGTTCGAGCGAGCCTTTGCATTTCTCGGTGCTGGCGTTCACTTCGCCGGCCCGGAGCTACGTCACCGCGGATCCCGGTTACGAAGCCGGCATGCGCGCGGCGAAAATTTCGGGTGCGCGCATTGTCAAAACCCCGCTGACGAAATCGTATTCGCACGATATCAAGGCCATGGTTGCGGCGGCGCCGGACGCCGGGCTCTTCTATGTGTGTACGCCGAACAATCCGACTGGAACGATGACGCCGCACTCCGACATCGAACAACTACTCGCCGCGAAACCCAAAGGTTCCGTTGTGCTCGTCGACGAAGCCTACATCCATTTTTCGAATGGCGTTTCCGCCCTCGACCTGGTCAAGGCCAATCAGGACGTGGTCGTGTTGCGCACCTTCTCGAAGATTTACGGCATGGCGGGGATTCGCTGCGGAATGGCCATCGGCCGTCCCGATTTGCTGGCGAAGCTGGAGACCTTCGGCGGCTGGAGCGCGATGCCGATTACCGCGGTCGCCGCCGCAACCGCGAGCTTGAAGCATGAGCATCTCGTTTCGGAGCGCAAACAGTTGAATGCCGGGATCCGGCAAGAAACATTTGATTGGCTCGCCCGCCAGGGCTATGCCTACGTCCCCTCCGAGTCCAACTGTTTCATGCTGGATGCCAAGCGCCCCGCGAAAGAAGTCATCGATGCGCTGGCCAAACGCAACGTCTATATCGGCCGCCCCTGGCCCGTCTGGCCCACGCATGTCCGTATAACCGTCGGCACGCAGCCGGAGATGGATGCCTTCCACGAGGCCTTCCAAGCCGTCATGAAGAATTCCACTTCCGCGGGCTATGCCCCGTCGCCAGCGCTCAACAGGCGCCGCTCCTATTCCGACGGCCAGGACTGGCCCGTGATTTCTTCCTAACCATATTGAATCTGGGTGGGAATCCGATGTTCCCGTGCTAGTAGAAAACAATGCGCTTTTCTTGATAAGCCTTGAGCCTCTCCTGCGCCCGCTGTGACATCGGAAGAGACTTTTTTGTGCTGCAATCCACTCGAACATATGCGGGGCCGCGCTGACCAGCAACGGGGATCGCTCCCCAACAAACATCGGGTCCGAATTCATTTTCCGTTTTCACGAGCAAATTAATATGAAGCGTAAAGTACTCGGGTAGGCCCATGCCAGGCCGTACGACAACGGTATAGGTGGCTTCTGGGTCGAGCGCGGGGGGCGCTGCATTTGACAGTGGCGTTTTCTGTGAAAAACCGGTCGGCAAGATTCCGTACTGGAATCGCACCTTCATTGGTGGAAACTTATCGTGCCGGTGCCAATCAAAACTCCACACCAGTCCGATTTCATCACCCTGCCATTCAGCCTTCCGATGTTCGGGGCTGTAGATTGCTAGACCGTAAAAGCCTGCCGCACCATCGATCCGAAACTCTACCGGGCTTACGCCAGTCGCGGCCACGTAGAGTGGCCCTTCCCAAACTGTCAGAATCCCAAAGAACATCAGAACAGGCAAACAGAGCAACAGTGCCAAGAACCCCCACATTCGCGTACTAACTCTCCAAAGATCTCGGATAGAAAGAATCAGCGTTACGCCCAATCCCAGGAAAACAAACTTCACGAGCGATATACCGGTACCGCTGAACCGCGTATAAAGCATGGCGAACGCCGTTGTGGCGAGAATCAGATTGCTCGCCGACGAAATCATTGAGCTGGCGACTTTTCTCTGGATCTCCACGGGAGGATCATGATGCGGTTCCTCTCAAAGCGCAATACATGCCCGCTCGACGTAGCCTGAGGCTACGGCTGATGGACCGGGAGCACACGAAACCCGCGCTTTCCCTCGATGCGGTAGGTTCGGAAATCGGCATGGTCAACGGTGAGAATCGCGGAAAGCGACTCACGCTTCGCCAAGTACACCAGCGTCGCGTCGGCGAAGTCCATCGGCCGGTCCCAGTAACGCGACATCAAAGTGCGCAGATGAGGCAGTTCCGCATCTTCGATCGCGCCAAGCACGAGCGCTCCCGAGCGGACAAACTTCCAGGCGGTTTCCATCTCGTTGCGCGTATCGCCCACAAGGTGGAAAAGCTCAGTCAGAATCGCTTCGGAGGTAAGGAGCGGGAGCCTCTACTGACGGAACGCCTCAGCGCAAGAGTCGTGCCATCGGTCTTTCTTGTCTAAGAGCGCGAGAATCGCACCGGTATCGATCAGCGCGTCAGCGGTCACGGCGCTGCCTCAGGCGCTCGCGAATCGTT
>JBGQDD010000265.1:0-5200 GCA_041495665.1 Candidatus Acidiferrum sp. | reverse complement strand
TAGGAGCGGCCGACTCCGCTTCTGGGCGCACAACCCGCACGATGGCCCGCTGGTTTGCCGCAGCCGCGCCAGTTCCGCTAAGGCCGGCGAACGATGGCTTTTTTGAACGGTTGGTCTTAAATTGGCTACATTCAATCCCTTCCGTATGAGATTCTTCTGCTCGCGTGAAGATCAACACCAAAACTCTTTTTTTTCTAGGATTCCTCCTCTGTGCCAGCGGGGTAATCTCTCCGCCCATCGCGCTGCTCACAGGACTCGTCTACGGATTCTGTTTTGTTCATCCCTACCAAGCCGATAGCCGCAATCTTTCGAAATTCCTTTTGCAGGCATCCGTCGTCGGCATGGGCTTTGGAATGAATCTGCATGAAGTATTGCGTGCCGGACGCAGCGGTTTCGTCTACACCGCTTGCGGGATTGCATTCGCGCTTACCGTGGGCCTTCTACTGGGGCGGATGCTGCAGGTGAACAAAACGTCATCGTTGCTGATCTCGGCCGGTACGGCCATTTGCGGAGGCAGCGCGATCGCGGCCGTGGCGCCGATCATCGAAGCGGACGCAGAACAAACGGCGGTATCGCTGGGAACGATCTTCATACTGAATTCGATTGCGCTGCTGATTTTTCCTTTGCTGGGATGGGCGCTGCACCTTACGCAGCAGCAATTTGGCCTTTGGTCGGCGCTGGCAATCCACGACACGAGCTCGGTCGTCGGAGCGACGGCGCGCTACGGGGCCGCGGCGCTGGTGGTGGGAACCACGGTGAAGCTCACGCGGGCGCTGTGGATCGTCCCCGTGGCGCTCGGTATCGCGCTGGTAAAACACTCCAAGAGCAAGATCCAGTGGCCTTGGTTCATTCTATTGTTTTGCCTGGCGGCGGTAGTGAACACCTATGTGCCCGCGCTCGCGAATCTTTCTCACGTCTTGAACATGCTGGGAAAGTTAGGGCTGACGGCGACTTTGTTTCTGATCGGCACCGGAATTTCCCGCTCAACACTGAGGCAGGTAGGAGTGCGTCCCTTATTGCATGGCGTACTTCTTTGGTTTCTCGTCGGAATCACGACGTTGTGGCTGATTGTGCGTGGAACCATTTCGATGTAGGAAGTAAGCAGATCCTATATTAAAGTTGCTCCCACAATTGAACGCGGTAGAACACTTCACCAGAGAGAATGCAAACATGAATAAGGCGCACGATATTCACCGCGTCGCACTCCGGCACATCGCATTTATCTTACTGATCTTCATCGCCCTTCCAATCTTTGCGCAGGAAGCGGCGAAACCGAAACCGGCCGTGGCTGCGACAGCCGAGCAGCGCACGGCGCGGGCGCTGGAAGCAGCCAAGGCGAATCCGTTCGATCTGCGCGCTTTTCTGGTGCGCATGCCGAAGGGCGCGGACCTGCACAACCACCTGAGCGGCGCAATTTACGCCGAGACGTTCATCCGTAATGGCGCTGAAGACCATCTGTGCGTGGACCTGGCAACATTTGGATTTGTTCCGCCGCAAGGGGCGAAGGAAAATAATTCGACGCAGGCCGAATGCGGCACAAACCAGGCGCCCGCGGCCAATGCTTTCAAGGATCAGCATGTTTACGACGCGATGGTGGACGCGTTTTCCATGCGCAGCTTCGTGCCGTTTGCCGGCACCAGCAGGCACGATCATTTCTTCGACACGTTTTCGAAATTCGGCGGATTGGATGATCGCCGCCACATGGGGGAATGGCTCGATGAAGTTGCTACACGCGCCGCGGCCCAGAACGAACAATATCTTGAATTGATGGTAACGGGAGACTTCGGCCACACCGCTCGCATCGCCTATCAACTCGGATGGAACGACGATCTCGCCAAGTTCCGCGACGACCTGCTGGCGCGCGGGCTTCGCGACGATATCGCGGTGTATAGCTCCCTTATCGATCTGAGCGAAAAGACGCGACGGGAACGTGAGCACTGCGGCCAGCCGGACGAATCGGCCGCATGTAAAGTCGAGCTTCGCTTTCTATATCAAGTGCTGCGCGGTTTTCCGAAGGAACAAGTGTTCGCGCAGACCGTGCTGGGCTTCGAAGTGGCTTCGGCTGATTCACGCGTCGTGGGCCTAAATTTTGTCATGCCTGAAGACGGCTACACCTCGATGCACGACTACGCGCTGCACATGAAGATGGCCGGCTTTCTGCACGGCCTCTATCCCAGGGTGCACATTACCCTGCATGCAGGCGAACTTGCCCCGGGTCTGGTGACGCCGGGCGGCTTGTGCTGCCACGTCCGGCTCGCCGTCGAGGAGGCCCACGCGGAGCGGATCGGGCACGGCGTCGATTTAATGTACGAAGATCATCCGTATGAACTGCTCAAAGAAATGGCGGCGAAACATGTGATGATCGAAACGAATTTCACCAGCAACGATGTAATTCTCGGCATCAGCGGTAAGCAACATCCTTTCCCGATCGAACGGCAACTTGGCGTGCCGGTCGCGCTTTCCACCGACGACGAAGGAGTCTCGCGCATCGACATCACGCACGAATACGTTCGAGCCACCGATTCCTACAATTTGAGTTACCTGGAACTCAAGAAGATCGTGCGGACGAGCTTGGAGCACAGTTTTTTGCCCGGCCCAAGCCTGTGGCGCGAGCCGGACATGTTCACTCGTTCCGCAGTCCCTTGCGCGAAAGATACGCTTGGCGCCGATAGGCCATCGGCGTCCTGCGCGGCATTTGTAGGGTCGAGTGAGAAAGCCACACAACAGTGGGAGCTCGAACATCGATTTCGCGTGTTTGAATCGAACTTCTGATCAGGCGCTCCTCCAGAAGGCTTTGCCGGAGTTTTTTTCGACGCCTAAGGGAGATTCGCAATGGCAACCGATCGAGGAAGCATCCCCTCGCCACGCCTCACCCTGAAGACATATGTCCTGGAAGAGGCCACGGTGGTGCATTGCACCGGGAGACTAACGACCGAGGTGACCGCGCAGCTCAAGGAGGAAGTGAAGAAGTTGATCCCGCACACGAAACGGCTTGCCCTCGACCTGAGCGACCTGACTCACATGGACAGTGCCGGCCTGGGGACGGTGGTAGCGCTGTACATCATCGCGAAGAAATCACATTGCGATCTGCGGCTCATTAATTTAAGCAAGCAAGTGCGTGAATTGATGGGGCTGACGAACCTGCTCTCGGTCTTTGGAATCTGCGGCGAAAACCTTACCAATCTTCCTTGATGTGAGTACTACTCTCAAACAATCTTACCGGCTCTAGAGCTATTACAATCTGCTCTTGATTCCTCGTCCCGATCAAAAGAATCGGGACGCAAACAACGCGCTTCGTTCGGAATGACTTCATTATGGATATTTCCGCAGTTCGAAGGACGTGACATCCAGAGCGCCTGGGATTTTCGACGGAGTGCAAATGACTTGTCTAGTCGGCGGGGTTGGGCCTGGGAGCGGGTGCCTGAGGATGAAATTCGGCGCGCCGCCGGCCGCCGACGCCGAGACGCACTCGATCCATGTACAGGTAGACCACCGGCGTGGTGAACAGAGTGAGCATCTGGCTGACGATCAGTCCGCCGACAATCGTGATCCCGAGCGGACGGCGCAGCTCAGCGCCGACGCCGGTGCCGAGGGCAAGCGGCAAACCGCCGAGAAGCGCAGCCATGGTTGTCATCATGATCGGCCGGAAGCGCAGAACGCATGCTTCGTAGATTGCTTCCGCCGGCGATTTCCCTTCCTTGCGCTCGGCCTCCAGCGCAAAGTCGATCATCATGATGGCATTCTTCTTCACCAGGCCAATCAGCAAAACGATGCCGATGGTGCCAATCACGTTCAGCTCGTTATGAGTGATCAAGAGCGCGAGTAGCGCGCCCACGCCCGCCGAAGGAAGAGTGGATAGAATCGTGATGGGATGTATGTAACTCTCATAGAGAATTCCCAGGACAATGTAGACGGCAGCGAGCGCGGCTAAAATCAATATCGGCTCGCTCTTCAACGAGTCCTGGAAGGCCGCAGCAGTGCCCTGAAAACTCGCGCGGATGGTGGTGGGAAGATTAATTTCCTTTTTCGCATTTTCAATTGCCTTGGTGGCAGCTCCCAGAGAAGTGTTGGGCGCGAGGTTGAAGGAAAAAGTGACCGATGGAAATTGACCCTGGTGATTCACGGCGAGAGAGGTATTCGACGGCTGGTAATGTGTGAACGCGGAGAGTGGCACCTGCGTTCCATTGGTCGACTGAACATAAATATTTTTCAGCGCGTCAGGGCTCTGGTAATACTCCGGCGCCACCTCCATCACCACGTGATACTGGTTGAGTTGATTGTACATGGTGGAGACTTGCCGCTGGCCGAAGGCGTCGTAAAGCACCTGATCGATCGTTCGCGGCTGGATGCCCAATCGCGAAGCCGTGTCGCGGTCAATTACGAGATTCGCTTGCAGGCCTTTATCCTGCTGATCGGTGGAAACGTCTCGCAACTCGGGAAGTTTTCGGAACGCCGCCAGGGTCACTGGCGCCCAGGAATTCAGTTCTTTGAGCGACTCGCCCTGCAACGTGTACTGATATTGCGAGGTGCCCATCCGCCCGCCAATCTGAAGATCCTGTGCCGACTGCAAAAAAAGGGTGGCGCCTGGAACCGTCGCTAGCTTGGCTCGGAGACGATTAATCACCTGATCGGCGGTCGCCTTGCGCACTTTCATGGGCTTCAGAGTGACAAAGAAGCGGCCGGTATTCCCCGCGGATTGGCCGCCGGCAAAGCCATTCGCGGTATCCACTGCCGGATCCTTCATCACAACATTTACGAACTGGATCATCTTGGCGCGCATGGCTGCGAACGATATGTCTTGAGAGGCCTGCACGGAGCCGCCCAGCCGCCCGGTATCCTGCTGCGGGAAAAATCCCTTCGGCACGATGATGTAGAGATAAATGCTCAAGCAAGCGGTGCCGATGGTGATCGCCAGAGTGAGTGGCTGATGCCGCAGCACCCATCGGAGGGCCTTGCTGTAAACGTGAAGAATCCCGTCGAACGCTCGTTCACCCGCCCGGTAAATCCTGCCATGCTGTTCCCGCTCGCTACTCCGCAAGAACTTAGCGCACAACATCGGCGTCGTCGTCAGCGAGACGAGCAGGGAGACTCCAATGGCAACGCTGAGGGTGACGGCAAACTCACGGAAAAGCCTGCCCACGATCCCGCCCATCAGCAGAATGGGAATGAAAACGGCGATCAAGGATGTGCTCATCGAGAG
>JBGQDD010000264.1:0-5210 GCA_041495665.1 Candidatus Acidiferrum sp. | reverse complement strand
TGCGCTTGCCGGCGCAGGCTGCTCGTTCCAACTCGCGCCCCCTGCCGCAGACTCGCCAGCGTGGAGCCTACCAGACAATCGCGCACATCATCGCGCCGGCACACCGCAGGAAACATGAGCCTGGACGGTATGTCGGTCGGCACGTCCTTCACGCTGTGCACCGCAAGATCGATCGTCTCCTCGAGCAGCGCCTCTTCCAGCTCCTTGATAAAAATCCCCTTGCCGCCAATCTGCGTCAGCGGCGCTTGCTGCATCTTATCGCCGCTGGTCTTGATGATGACGATTTCCGCTTCCATGCCGGTGGCCGCAAACAATTGCTTGCGTACGGATTCCGCCTGCCACTTGGCAAGCATGCTCCCGCGCGTGCCGATCCGGAGGATTCTCAAGGCTTCTCCCGGTTCGAAAGGAACAGGTCGCGCAACGCCTCGACGTTTTGAATCTTTCGCCGGAGCTCTTTTTCGCCTCGCAAGCGTTCCGCCGGCCCCAGCAGCAGCTTCTCCAGCATCTCGTCCATCAACTTTTCCACATGCGCGCGATCCGCCTCCGTCAAATGCTTCATCGGCTCCATGCGTGAGCGAATGAATGACGTGCGTTCCTCCCGCATCTTCGTGCGCAGCGCATCCACTAGCCCGACCAGCTCGACGCTCGCCTGCCAGGAAAGAAATTTGGTCACATGCTCTTCCACAATGCCCTGAGCCTTGGGAACCTCGCTTTCCCGAGCGTTGTGATTCTGCTGCACGATCTCCGTCAGGTCATCCGTGTTGTACACGTAAACGTTGTAGAGCTCCCCAACCTGCGGATCTATATTCCTTGGCACACCCAGATCCATCAGGAATAACGCGCGATTTCCGCGCGCCGCCATCGCTCGCTCGACGATATCGCGCCGCAGAACCGGTTCTTCCGCGCTGACCGACGACACCACCACATCCGGTGATTGCAGCGCAGCATCCCACTCACCCCAGCCGACGACCTTTCCTCCAAACTGCCTGGCCAGCTCCTCTGCCCGGTCGCGCGAGCGGTTCATCACCTGGAGCTGCGCGATCCCACGATCCCGGAGATGAGAGACCACTTGCTCGCTGATCGTGCCCGCCCCCAGCACCAGCGCCTTGCGCTCGCTGAGTTTTCCAAATATGCGTTCCGCCAACTTCACGCCCGCGGAAGCCACGGACATCGGCCGCGTGCCCAGCTCCGTTTCCGTGCGCACGCGTTTTCCTACTTCCAGCGCGCCCTGGAAAAGGCGGTTCAATACCGGCCCGGTCGCCCCATGCTCGTGCGCGAACCGATACGCTTCCCGCACCTGGCCCAGGATCTCCGCTTCGCCCAGCATCATGGAATCGAGCCCCGCCGAAACTCGGAAGAGATGCCGCACGGCCTCGCGATCGTAGTGGTGATAGAGCGATACGCTCAGGATGTCCGGGCGCACCGAATGAAACTCGCTCAGAAAAGTGGAAAGTCCCGGGGCGCATTCATGGGAAGATTCCGGCGGCACGCCATACACTTCGCTGCGATTGCACGTGGAGAGCACCAGCGTCTCTTCGAGAATTCCCCGCGCGCGCAGCTCCTCAGCCGCCCGCCGGGCCTGTTCGGCGGTGAACGACACCCGCTCACGTACCTCAACGGGCGCGGTGCGGTGATTCAGTCCGACGAGAACAATTTCCATGCCGAGGTTCGCTCGCTCCTAAAAGTAGCGGTGGCTGTGCGAAACGTAAAGATTTACGACCGTAAAGCTCAACACCACAATCACAAAATTGAAGATGCACAATTTGGAAGCCCGCGCCCCGCGCCACGCCGTTGTCCGCGCCAAGCGGAAATACAGCACATAGAGCGCGAGTACCAGCAGCGTGATCACGTACTTCCAGTCGAAGAACGAATAGTTGCTGCTTTGCCGGTCGACACAAGCAAATCCCAAAACGGTCCCAATCGAGAACGAAACCAAACCTACCAGAACGCTCGACTGGCTCATGCGCTCCAGCAACTCGAGCGGCGGCAACCGCCAGACTACGTCGCCCAGTTTGCGGTGGCGGAGCAGGGCTTCCTCGATTACGAAAATCAGGCTAAGAACGAACGAGAGTGCAAACGCTGAATAGGCCAGAGTGCTCAGCGTCACGTGAAACGCAAACGTGACCCCTTGCCCCGGAGGCGGCGAAAGCCGGTCGGGCGGAGCGAGATGCGCCGCCAGGAAGAACACTAGTATGAAAGGCAGGACGAAAGCTCCAACGGATCGCTGCCGGTGATAGAGTTCCAAACCCAAATAGGTCGCCGCAAGAAGCCAGCCGAACAGCGACATGGAACCATACAAGTCGTGGTACGGAACCGTATGCAGACCGCGGGACCTCTCCAGAAGCGCAAAATAGTGAGCAATCAAGCCAAGCCCCAAGAGCGCCGTGCCCAGTCTACCGGTGAGCTTGTATCCCGAATGCAGGAAGCGAACATACAGGCCGAAACTCAAAAAATATGCAACCGTCGTCAGAATTGGGAATAAATGATTCATTCTTTGTACCTGAGCCTCGCCTCAGCCTGGTTCACACAGTACTACCAACAGCCCTTCTGCGCGGAACCCACCTGATTCTTGAACATTTCGAGTATAGCCCACACTTGCGGGTGCTCGCACGGCTCGATATCCCTTGGTACTCGTCTCAGCAAGACCGGCTCGGATTTGCTATCCTTGATCCCTCAGGCGGAATATGACCCTGCAAGCTGCATCGATCAACCGAAAAGAGTTATTCCTTCGCGCCTGCCGCGGAGAGATCCTTCCGCGAGTTCCCGTTTGGATGATGCGCCAGGCGGGCCGGTATCTTCCGGAATACCGCGAAATCCGCGCAAAGCATGCATTCCTTGAGGTTTGCAAGACGCCGCAACTTGCAGTGGAAGTCTCCATCCAGCCCTTTCGCAGGCTTGGCGTTGACGCCGTCATCGTTTTCTCGGACATCTTGATTCCCGCCGAAGCGATGGGCTTGCAGTTGGAACTAGGCGACGCCGGCCCAAACTTGCCGAATCCGGTGCGCTCCAAGACGGACGTCGACCGCCTCAAGATATTCGACCCTGAGACAGAAACGGGCTTCCTGCCCGAGGCCATCCGGCGGATCGTCAAGTCCGTCGGTCCCGAAGTTCCCGTTTTGGGTTTTGCCGGTGCTCCCTGGACTCTTGCCTGCTACATGGTGGAAGGCAAGACTAAGGAAGGCTTCGCCACTGTCAAGAGTTTCCTCTACCACGAGCCGAAAACTTTCCGCGAGCTACTCCATCGCATCGCTCAGGCCACGATTCCTTATCTGAAGGCACAGATCGCAGCGGGAGCGACTGCCGTGCAGCTCTTCGATACCTGGTGCGGCGAACTAAATCTGCGGGACTACGAAGACTTCGCGCTCCCCGCCGTTCAGGAGATCATCGCGGGACTCGGAGGCTCCGTCCCTGTAATCTATTACACGAAGGCTTCACAACATTTGCTCCCTGCTGTAGCGCGGTCCGGCGCGAATGTGCTCAGCGTGGATTGGCGCATGGACTTGGCAGAAATTCGAAAGACACTGGGCCCAAAGATTGCGTTGCAAGGCAATGTCGATCCAGCGGTCTTGTTTGGCCCTCCCGAGAAAATTCGTGAAGCGACTCTGGGCGCCATCAACTCTCTGGCTGGCCAAGGTCACATCCTCAACCTTGGCCACGGTATTTTGCAGCACACCCCGGTCGAGAACGCCCAACTATTTGTCGAGACAGGCCAACAAGCGCTGCTTCACCATGCAAGACCTGCTGCGCAGGTGCGGTAGGAGACGCTAAGCATGACACTCGCACATCCAAGTCTGCAGCAGATGCGCGGCGAGCTCCACGTCGGCGAGGAATTTCTCGCAAAATACAATCGTCCAGGGCCGCGTTACACGAGTTATCCCACCGCGCCGGTCTGGAACGACTCTTTCGGCCCCGCCGATCTCGAAAAGGTCCACGAAGAAGCCGAACTTGCCAGGACCCCCGTTTCGCTCTACATGCACATTCCCTTCTGCGAAAGCCTGTGCCTCTTTTGCGCGTGCAACGTCGTCATTCAGAAGAACAAGAGCGTCGCTCCGCCCTATCTCAACGTACTGAAGCAGGAAATGAAGCGCATCAGCCGCAGCGTCTCGAAGCATCGCCCGGTCGTCCAGTTCCATTGGGGCGGCGGCACACCAACCTACCTGACCCCCGAACAGATCGAGGATCTCTTCGCCTTCACGAAAGAGCATTTCCATTTCGACCCCGACGGTGAAATTGGCATCGAGGTTGATCCGCGCGTGACCTCCCGCGCGCATCTCGAAACTCTTCGCAAGCTTGGCTTCAACCGCCTCAGCATGGGCATTCAGGACTTCCATGCTGAAGTGCAGCAGGCCGTGCACCGCATTCAGCCTTACGAAATGACGCGCGACCTGCTCTTCGCCGCGCGCGAACTGGGCTTCGATAGCATCAACGTCGACCTGATTTACGGTCTTCCCTATCAAACGGCGGACACTTTTGCCCACACCGTGGATCAAATTATTGGACTCGCCCCGGATCGCATCGCTCTCTTCAGCTACGCTCACGTGCCCTGGCTGAAGAAGCAGCAAGGCTCTTTCGCCGCGCACCAGCCGGAAGGTATGGAGAAATTTGAGATCTTCCGCGTGGGCCTGCTCAAGTTTATCGAAGCCGGCTATCTCTACATAGGCATGGACCACTTCGCGAAACCCGGCGACGAGCTCGCCATTTCGCAGCAGAACCGCACGCTGCACCGTAATTTTCAAGGCTACACCACCAAAGCCGGCGCCGACCTCTACGGCATGGGCATCACCGCCATCAGCGGCATTCAAGATGCCTACGCGCAAAATTACCGGGATATTCCGTCATGGGAAAAGGCTGTCGCCGAACGGGGCCTCGCCACCATGCGCGGGTATCAGCTTTCGGACGAGGATCGTCTGCGCCGCGCCGTCATCAGCCGCCTGCTCTGTCACACCATCGTCATCAAGAACGAAATCTCACGCGAATTCGGCATCGATTTTGACCGGCATTTCGCGGAAGAGCTTCGCCGCCTCGAGTCATCCCGCCAGGATGGTCTCGTGCTTCTGGATAACGGCGAAATCCGCGCTACCTGGCTCGGCCGCATCTTCATCCGCAATCTGGCCATGGTTTTCGACCCGTACCTCGAAAAACAGCAGCTCATTGCCAAGTCGCTCTTTTCGAAGACTCTCTGATCCTGCGAGGATGCTCACATCTCCGTG
>JBGQDD010000263.1:0-5228 GCA_041495665.1 Candidatus Acidiferrum sp. | reverse complement strand
CGACCAGGACGGCGTCCAGAAGCGGGTTCTGCGCCATCGGTACGTAGATTTCGTCCGCAGGAGCTTTGTCCAATCCGTACTGCTTCACGTCACCCACCACTCCGGCGATCTGTATCCAAGTCTTTCCGCCGTCCGCGGAAAACCGTTTTCCAACGGGATCCTGCGCACCCCAGAAGTGCCGCGCGGCTGTGCGATTGACGATGGCTACATCCGGCGCGCCTGGACGGTCGGCACGCGCGAACGGCCGGCCCTCAAGCATCGGAATGTGCAGCGTCTCGAAATAGCGCTCGCTAACCACGCGGAAATCCGCGACAGGAAGCGCTTGCCCGGGCACGGGTGTTTGCCCTTCGATCTGAAAATCACCAGTCATGCTCATGTTGCCGTTCAATGGAATCATCATTGAGGCCGCTGCGGATTTCACTCCACTTTGCGCCTCGATTCTATCGAGGAACGTTTCGAAGAAGGCACGCTGCTTGTCGCCTGAATTGTACTTGGTGAAGTCCAGGCCGATTTGCATGGTCAACACGTTTTCCGGCTGGAAGCCCGGGTCGACATGCTGCAGCTTTGCGAAGCTGCGCAACATCAAGCCCGCGCCAATCAAAAGCAGGAACGACACCGCCACTTGCGCCACGATGAGCAAGCTCCTCATCCGGTGCTTTCCGCGCCCGATGGTCGACTGCGCGCCGCCTTCTTTCAGGCTGCTCACAACCGTCTCTCTCGCGGCCAGCGCCGGAGCCGTCCCGGAAAGCAAGCTCGTCAGCACGGCCACTGCAAGCGTGAACACCAGTACTGTGGCGTCCAGATGAATCTCTCTCGCCCGCGGAGTGAACCGCGCTGCGAAACTTATCAGCAAGTTCAGCGCTCCCCACGAGAACAAAAGCCCCAAACCGCCGCCGACCAGCACCAGCAGGGAACTCTCCGTCAGCAATTGCCGGAACATGCGCACGCGTCCCGCACCCAGCGCCGCGCGGACGGCCAGTTCCCGTTCCCGGCGCACCATGCGCGAGAGGTTCAGGTTCGCAACATTAGCGCACGCGATCAGCAGTACGAAACCCGCCGCGCCGAGAAGCACCAGCATCGTCGGACGCGCGTTGTGCATGAGCTCTTCCGCCAGCGAGGTCGTCCCCAGGGAGTAATCGAGAGCGGACGGATAATCGTTCGGATAGGCCTTCTGCAGATTGGCGGCGACACCATTCAAATCGGCCTGCGCCTGGCTCAATCGGATTCCCGGCTTCATGCGGCCGAACGCTTGCATCATGCGGGACTGCCGGTTGGCGATGAACGCGGGACGCGAGCGGAAGGGGCACGCCGTCGTCGGCATGTACACGTCGTTCTCGTCCGGATATTGCGGCACCGGCGGCAGGATTCCCACGACGGTATGCACCCGATCGTTCATGGTGAACTTCTTGTTCACCACCGTCGGATCGCCGCCGAAGCTCTTGATCCAATACTCATAGCTGAGCATCAACACAGCCGGCGCGCCGGGCTGTTCGTCGTCCGAACGGAAGGCGCGGCCAAAGAGCGGTTTCACGCCGAACACGTCAAAGTAATTCCAGGAGACGACTCCGGTTTCCACGCGTTCCGGCTCGCTGCGTCCCAGCAGAATGAAATTCATGTTGTGATATTCGACCAAGCCATCCAGCGAATGGCTTTGCGTACGGTAATCGTTGATTTCCGCCACCGAGAAGGGTTGATTCAGCATTCCCGCGCGCGGCGCCTGCTGGTGCAGCGTCACCAGGCGGTCGCCGTGTTCGTAAGGCAGCGGCTTCAGCAGCACCGCATTCACCACACTGAAGATGGCTGAATTGGCGCCAATTCCCAGGCCCAGCGTGAGGATCGCCGCAAGCGTGAATCCCGGGCTCTTGCGCATCATCCGCAGCGCGAATCCCGCATCCTGGCGGAACATCGCCAGGTGCTCGCCCGGCGCCGTCCGGAAAATTCCCACAATCGTCTCCAACCACAGACGCAGAACACCCGTGGTGCCATCGCGGTGCCCCGCTTCCTTGTGCTGTTCGTGGAAAACGGTTTCCATTTCGGGCCCGAAGTCGCTCCGAAAATCGAAGGGAAGCAGCCGCAGAAGTGCGCGATAAAATCGTGTCGCTCTGGAATCAGCCGATGCCATGGTGTCCTCCTGCGGCGCCACCACGGCACCGCTTTTCGGACCACTCGCTGCTTTTTGAATCCGCCCGTCCGGCTTCGGGAATTTCCTTAGACCGTCCGAGGTTTCTTCAACAAATTTCTCGACCGCGCGATGGACAGGATTTCATCCATCCGCTCCGCTTCCGCCGTTGCCACCTGCCGGCCTTGTGGCGTCAATCGGTAATAACGGCGCCGCCCGTCGTCTTCGGATTCCGCGGGCCGTGAACGCAGCTCAACGATCAGGCCATCGTTCAGCAAGCGCTTGATGATTCCATAAAGAGTTCCCGTGCTCAGCCGCACCTTGCCGCCGGTGCGCAGCTCCACTTCTTTGAGAATGGCGTAACCGTGGAGATCGTCGCCGGCCAGCGCCAGCAGCACGTGGAACATGGAAGGCGTCAGTGGCCCGAACGGTTCCGCGTTGCTTTGAGTAGCACTCATAGGCTCGGCTCCCCAGAAGAAGTATTCTGTCGTCATACGCTATATCGTCACACGCCATAGTGTCAAGTGGAAAATGCGGAAACCCCAGATTTGGGGTTTTAGACGCGCATTGCCACAAAAGGGCACTCCGCTGGCGGGATTGAATTCCGCTAATTCATATAATTAGCTTCTAAATTTAGACGATTTCCTTCTGTAACCTCCCGATTTTCAGATTTCTTTCCATCTCACCGCAAATGTGCAGTCCGGGCGCAACGGTTTCATGAAACTTATTGATGGAATTTCTCGTATGAATAGAAAACACTCGGCTGGTTTCTACGTCTATACACCATAAGGGTGGACGTCTATGTCACCGGAAGTGATCTCGATGCGAGAACCGGATGAACCGACGACTTCGGAGCGCATACTCCTGTCGTCTGGCCGCTACGTCAATTTTGGCCCGTTCCGGATTGACCAGCAGCGCCAGGAAGTTACACGCAATGGGTCTCGGCTCAAGCTCCAGGGCAAGGTTTATCAGGTTCTTCTGACCCTCCTCGAAAAACCGGGTGAAGTCGTCACTCGCGAAGAGCTGCGCATCCGGCTCTGGCCCGCGGATACGCATGTAAACTATGACGCCAACGTAAATACCACCGTCAATAAACTGCGACAGGCGCTTGGCGATTCCTCCGATAAGCCGCTCTACATCGAAACCATTCCTCGGAAGGGCTACTGCATCCTGGTGCAGCCGGAAGTCTCCAACAAGTCCCCACATTCGCACTTTGCCCAGAGCAAGTCTTTTGCTGATTCCGCTCAGGAATCTTCTCGCAGCTCGGGCGGCCTGGCGTTTTCAAAATCGGATGTTTGGGTTGTGCTCGGCGTGATCGGCCTGATTCTGGCCGGGATGCTCCTCGGCGCCGGAATTACCCGGCTCTGGATTTCCCACGCCGCGCCCACGGCTCCCTACCCCTTGGCGATGATCTTTTCGCGCGCATCCGCGGCCGCCTCTTTTTAAGAGTTTGTCTTATTCTTTCGCGGCCTGGCCTGACCGAAATTCCGTCCACGGGCCCGCCTTCATATCCCGCAAATAAAGCTCCTGCCACGCATACTCCGGATGAGCCGCGAGAAACGGCTTGGCGAGAAAATCCCCGCCGCAGGGATGACCCATGCGCGCCATAAACCGCATCTCTTTCGCCATCGTTGCATCCGTCACTTTTCCTTGAACCGCTCCGCCGGGATAGTAGGGTTGCCATTCCCACTCTTTCACGCCGCGCGGCGATCCATCCACGTGCCCGCACAGCGTGCGCTCGTTGGCTTCTTCCTTGTTCTGAGCCGTGTCCGAATGGTCGCCTAGCATCTTTTCCGCAAGCGCGACGTCGATCTTTCCTTTATTTTCCTTCAGCAATTCATCCCACCGCGCCCGCCGCGCGTTCGGCGAACTTTCCTTATTATCTGGATCAAACTGTGGCGCATCTTCCTTGAGCACTTTCGGGTCGCGCGCCCAGTTCGATCCCGCGAGCACGCCATCCTTCGTCCTCCACAGCTTGTGCGCTTTCAACCCCAGCTCGAGTTGCGCGATTTCGCCGGTCTTTCGGTCTCCAAGCAGCCAGTCATTTGCGTATCCCCCGTTGTTTCCGTCCAGCATGATCTTCGTGTACTCGTCGATCGAGCCCGCGTACTGCAGTGCCTTCCGCGCCCGCACGAATTCCGCCTTGCCGTTCGGGTCCCACCCTTCAAACTGCGTGATCGTCGTTTCCGTCACCATCAGCCCGTTGCTGTTGATCCCGAAATCGTCGTCGCTCGCGATCACTCCGGGGAAGCCATCCATCAGGATTCTGTAACCGTTCTTCGGGGCGATGTCGAACACGATCCGCCAGCGTTCGCCGTTCCGGTAGTTCGTCCAGTTGTTGTGCGCCATCACGATCTGCCCGCCTTTTGTCCAGCTTCCCGCTGCCACGAAAGCGCTGCAATTCCCGGGGCTCTTCAGATTCGGCGCATTCGCCGCCTTTTGCCGCTTATTCAGCCACGGCACGTAATAATCCGGCAGCTCTTCGAAGGCATTGAACGCCACGAGGTCGTCCACGTCCAGCTTTGACCCGGTGCGTGCGCGCAGCCCCTCGACGATGCCCTGCAGCTCCTGCTGATACTCCGCATCGATCTTCGGCCACAGCATTTCGTGCGCGGCTTTTCGGAAAAATTCCCAGTCGCGTTCCGTCGAGTGCATCATCCCTGCGCTCACTGCCGCGAACCCATCTTCGATCTCCGGCGCCAGGAGGTACCCGTGCTGATAACCTATCGCGCTCGGATCGCCTTCGAGATGCACGTAGATCCAGCCACCCTCTTCGAAGCGCGATGCGGGCTTCAAGCGCGGATCGTTCGCCGCCGCTCGCTCTCGCGCCGCCGCGATCGTCGCCACCATGGCGTCATTGGCCGATGCGGAAGCCGGCGCTCCGTTCCCCGCCAACCACAGCGCCGCCCCTCCCAGAATCAACAGTAGAATCGCTGCCGCGCGCCTCATCGAATCATTCATTGCAACCGCCTCCCGAACATCCGCTTGCCGCCTAGAGTCTATTCTGCCTCCTCTCTTCCTTCAACGTTTCCTCACCTCACATCGTTCTCGTGTAAACTTTCACGATCCGAATGCTCACCGCCATCACACGTGCCGTCAGCCCGGCTAT
>JBGQDD010000262.1:0-5235 GCA_041495665.1 Candidatus Acidiferrum sp. | reverse complement strand
GGCGGGGAAAAAATCGCGCGCTACACCTTCGCGGGCGCGCACCCCGAGGAAATCTTTCGCTACGCCAGCGGCGCGTGCGTCCTGGAGAGCCGCGACCGCATCGTCTGGGAAGAACGCGATCCCATCTCTTTCCTGCGCGAACGCATCGAGCGTTTTCGTCCCGTACGGCTTCCCGGATTGCCGCCGCTGGTTGCGGGCGCCATCGGCTATTTCAGTTATGACATGGTGCGGCTCATCGAACGCATCCCCAAGCGCCTGCGCGATGAAATCGGCCTTTATGACGCGATGCTGATGTTCTATCACGGCCTCGTGGCATTCGATCACGTGCAGCACCGCTTGTGGATCGTTCGCAATGTTTTCACCGAGGGCCACGGCAGCCTTCGCGCGAAGTACAACGCCGCCGTGCGCGAAATCAAAGAGACGCGCCGGCTGCTCGATGAGCCCGTAGCCGCGGAGCGGCCGAAGAAGCCGTCAAAAGCAAGGAAACGCGGGCCGCTGAAAGTGACTTCAAATTTTCGCCGGCCTGAATACCTGGCTGCTGTGCACAAAGCGAAGCAGTACATTCGCGCCGGGGATATTTTCCAAGTCGTGCTGAGCCAGCGGTTCTCGGCAAAGACGCAGGCCGCGCCGTTTGAAATTTATCGCGAGCTTCGCGCGTTGAATCCCTCGCCTTATCTTTTCTACCTGCAACTGAACGACATCTCCGTTGTTGGCAGCTCGCCGGAAATGCTCGTCAAAGTGCAGGGACGCGATGTTTTCTACCGTCCCATCGCCGGCACGCGTTGGCGCGGCAAGGACGAGGCCGAAGACCAGCGCCTCGAACGCGAAATGCTGGCCAGCGAAAAAGAGCGCGCCGAGCACATCATGCTCGTCGATCTCGGCCGCAACGACCTCGGCCGCGTCTGTGAGTACGGCACGGTGCGGGTCGAAAAACTCATGGGCGTTGAACGCTACTCGCACGTCATGCATCTTGTTTCGAGCCTCCGCGGACGCCTCCGCGAAGGCGTGGACTGCTTCGACGCGCTGATGGCCTGTTTTCCGGCGGGACCCGTTTCCGGCGCGCCCAAGGTTCGCGCGATGGAGATCATCGAAGAGATGGAGAAGACCCGCCGAGGCATCTACGCCGGCGGAATCCTCTATCTCGATTTTGCTGGCAATCTCGATTCCTGCATCGCGCTTCGCACCATGGTGGTGAAAAACGGCGTCGCCCACGTGCAAGCCGGCGGCGGCATTGTTGCGGATTCCACGCCCGAGGGCGAATATCAGGAGAGCGTGAACAAGTCGAAGGCATTGCTCGCAGCGCTGGAAAAAGCGCACCGCGGAAATCGATCGGGGAAGTCGTCATGATTCTGCTTCTCGACAACTACGATTCCTTCACCTACAACCTTGCGCAGTATCTCGGTGAGCTGGGTTGCACCGTCGAAGTGCATCGCAACGACAAGATTACCGTGGAAGAGATTGTCCGCCGAAAGCCGGAACGCATTGTAATTTCTCCCGGTCCTTGCACGCCGCAGGAGGCTGGCATTTCCGTGGAGCTGGTCGAGCGCCTCGCCGGGAAGTTTCCCATCCTTGGTGTGTGCCTCGGCCATCAGGCCATTGGCGTTGCGTTCGGCGGGAAAATCGTCCGCGCTCCGAAACTGTTCCACGGCAAAACGAGCCAGATCCATCACGACGGCAAGAATATTTTCCGCAAGCTGCCGAATCCCTTTACGGCGACCCGCTACCATTCCTTAATCGTCGAGAAAAAATCCTTGCCGCGCGAATTGATGATCACCGCCGAAACCGACGACGGCATCATCATGGGCCTCCGTCACCGCCGCCACAAAATCGAAGGCGTACAGTTCCATCCCGAATCCGTCCTCACCGAATCCGGCAAGCAGCTCCTGAAGAATTTCCTGTCTTTGTAGCGCTGGGCTTCAGCTCGGCATCTTTCGCCGTTTTCACCAATTCAAGTCCGCCAATATCGCCCCGTAGATCTCCATCCCTCGCCAAAAATGCCCCAGCCGCAAATTTTCATCCGAGCTGTGCTGCCGATTGTCGTAATTCACAATCGGGAGGCCCACATAGGTCAACCCCAAATCCTCAAAAATATACATGGGCACACTCCCGCCCAGCGTTGGTGTGATAACTGCCGAGCCCGCGGTCGCTTCTCTCACGGTTGCCACGACCGCTTTCGAAACCGGCAAATCCATTCGTGTACGCGAAGCGCGATACCCGCCTTCGTAAATGACTTTCGCGATCAACGCATGCTCGCGCCTCTCTTCGATTGTGGGTTCATGGTCGATTATGTAATAGCCCTGTTTTCGAATGTGCGCCACGATCTGCTCGAATTTCTTCTGGGGTTCTTCGCCCTTCACCAGCCTTGCGTCAAGGGAAGCCTCTGCTTTGTCGGGGATCACATTCACGGATTCCGCGCCCACATAGGCGCTCTTCAGTCCTCGGATGTTCAAGGACGGCTCCAGCAGCAGCTCCACCAGCTTCTTCCCGCCGCCTTCTCGCTTCGCGATTCCTAATTGCCGCGCGAGTTCCGCATCCTCATCGGGCATCGCCGCGATTGCTTTTTGCTCCGCTTCGCCGATGGGCTCAAAGTCGCCGTAGTATCCATCGATCAGAACGTGCCCATTCTCGTCCTCCATCGAGGCCAGCAGGCGCGACAATTCCATTGCTGGATTCGGAGCCCAATTCCCGAAATGCCCGCTGTGGAGCGGCCGCACCGCCCCATATACTGTCATCCCCAGTGTGATGGCCCCGCGGTTGCCAAAAGAAACAAAAGGCCGGCCGCTTGGATGGCTTATCCCATCCATGGTGATCAGCAAATCGCCACCCAGCAGATTCTTATGCAATTGCAGAGTTTTCTCCAGGCTGGGTGATCCTGCCTCCTCCTCTCCTTCAAAGATCACTTTCAAATTTATTGCCAACGGGATCTTTTTTGCGCGCAGCGCATCCAATGCCGCCAGCAGCGCCACGATTGGAGATTTGTCATCTGAGGACGACCGCGCGTAGATCCGCCAATTGTCGTCATAGACCGCCCGATGTTGCGCGCTGTTTTCCGGGAAAGGAATGCGCTTACCGCCTGCTTCGATGGCCGCATCGCGAAGAACTGGCTCGAATGGTTTCCCGTCTGTCCACGCTGCCGGGTCAACCGGCTGTCCGTCGTAGTGCGCATAAAAGATCACCGTGCGCTTCGCTTCCGGAGTGATCAGCTTGCCGAAAACCACCGGTCCGCGCCCGCTGATCGGCAGCAGGTGCGTTTCGATCCCGCGCGCCTCCAGCATTTCCACTAGATGCGCCGCGTTTTTCTGAATATTCGGCGTGTCACTGGCAATGTTGGGGATGGCAAGAAATTCACGCAGCTCGCGGACGATGCGGTCCTCGTTGTCCATCCGGTAGTCGCGCACTTCCTGCGCGACCTGCGCAGGCCCCTGAGAAGTTGACTTCTGTGCGAGCGCCGGATACGGTAAAAGGGCAATCAACAGAGTGACCACTATGTTTCTCAAAGTTTCCCTCCTCTAACGCTTCTGGCGGCATTGCTGCCGGAGAGCAAAACGGCTGGCGCGGCGCGGCCTGCCAGCGATTCTATCTGACCCGAAAGGTCTCTGCTCGTTTGCCGGTTTTTCCCGCGGCGCGCAGATTCCGCGGCATCATTTTGGAGCCGAACATGAGTGAGTTTGCGCTGGAAGTCGAAAATCTCGTAAAAGTGTACGCTTCGCGCGGAAAAGCGCCGATCCGCGCCGTCGACGGCATGAGTTTTCGCGTGCCTCGCGGGATCATCTTCGGTCTGCTTGGACCCAACGGTGCTGGCAAGTCCACGCTGCTGCGCATGCTCTCCACGCTCACGCGTCCAACCGAAGGCACCGCCAAGATTCTCGGCTACGACGTCGTGAAAAAGCCCATCGAAGTACGAAAACGGATTTCTTCGGTGATTCAGGCGACCGCGGTCGAGCTGTTTTTGTCCGTGAGGGACAATTTGCTCACCTACGCGCGCTTCCAGGGATTGGACAAAGCGACGGCGGCGCACCGTGCCGCCCCCCTGATCGAGGAATTTCAGCTCGGCCCAGAAATCGATCGCAAGGTGCAGGACTTGAGCGGTGGTTTCCGCCGCCGCGTGCAAGTCGCGAAAGTCTTCATGGTCGATACGCCCGTGCTTTTCCTCGATGAATTCTCGACCGGGATGGATCCCATCCTGAAGCGCCAGGTGATGAATCTTCTGCGCGCCGAGGTCGAGAAGGGAAGAACCATCATCCTCACGACGCAAGTCCTCAGCGAAGCGGAAGAACTTTGCGATGACATCCTCATCATCAACAAAGGAAAACAGATCGCCCGCGGCGACCTCAACACCCTGAAGCAGCTTTCCCAGGGCGTATACGATATTACGCTGGCGTTCGATCGCTTGCCGGATACCATTCAGGCCGAGATTGCCGCGCTCGCTCCCATCCGTTTCACGGTCGAGGGGACCACCATCGATCTCACGCTCAAAATCGAAGAAAGCCGCGTCATGGACGTCGTCAGCGCGCTCTCGCGCAACCGCCATGTTCTGCGCGTAGAGGTCCGCGGCGCAAGCCTCGAAGACATTTTCGTTGAGCTGACTACGCGAGAAGGGAAGGAATCCGCATGAGCGCCATTTCCGCCGTCGTTTACCGCGAAGCGAAAATTCGCGCCACCAACTTCACGTTCATCTTCTGGGATTTGTTCTTTCCGCTCCTCTACATGCTGGTCTTCGGCGTCGGCGTCAATACCGCCCTCGGCGCTCCCACTGGCCTTGGGAATGTGAACTACAACGAATTCTTCCTGGCCGGCATTCTCGCGATGGCCAGTTTCGCCATCGCCTCGAACACTTCCTGGTCCTTTTTCCTCGATCGCGACAACGGCATCTTCTACGAAATGCTCACCTATCCCATGAGCCGCAGCGAATACCTGCTCGGAAAAGTTATCTTCAACGTTCTCATAGCTATCCTGCAGGCCGCCATAACCCTCTCTGTCGGCCGCATTTTGCTGGGCATTCGCGTCCAGTGGCCGAAACTGCCTCTGCTTCTCGCCGGGATGGCCATCGGCACCGCCGGCTGGTTTTTCTTCTATGCGATCTTTGCCCTCAGGATCCGGCGCAACGACATCTTTAACAGCATTACCAGCGTCTTCTACTTTGTCTTCATGTTCGCCAGCTCGATGTTTTATCCGCTCGAACCGCTCCCGGTCTGGTTCCGCACGGCCGCCTTCCTAAATCCCATCACCTGGGAG
>JBGQDD010000261.1:0-5241 GCA_041495665.1 Candidatus Acidiferrum sp. | reverse complement strand
GTGGTGAACTTCGCGCTCGGCATATAATCTGCCCGCGCGCGGTACACTCGGATGAACACTTCCTGCGCCAGATCTTCCGCCTGCTCCCGGTTCCGCACCATGCGGTACAGAAAATTAATCAGCGGACTCCGATAGCGATGGAGCAGAAGCGCGAACGACTGTTCGTCGCCCGCCTTCACGTCCAGCATCAGTTGGACGTCCGACCTGGCCATAGCCGCCACACTGTATCAAACACACGTGTTCTCAGAAAGTTGCAAGTGGTAGGGGTACTCGAAGGCGAAGAACTAGCGAAACAATATCCTTTGTAGAGGTCTGGTTTTGGTCCGGCTCCGCAGTTCTTATACGTGAAACAAGTGCTGCATTATCAACAAACTAGCTACTCCAACGAACACCAGCAGCGCCATCCTCCAGTTGGGCTCCCGGTTTACTTCCGGCAGCAAATCCGTCGCCGCAACATACAAGGTGACCCCGCCCGAAAGTGGCAGCGCGTACTTCAATTGTCCCTGCAACGAACTCGTCAGCAACACACCCGCCACCGTCGCCACTCCCAATAACCCCGCCGCCAGAATCGCGTTGCGCTTCCCCTGCCCGCTCGCCAGCACCACCGAAGCCACCGTAAACCCCTCTGGCAGTTTGTGCAGAAACACCGCCACAAAAATCACCGCTCCCAGCCACGTGGAAACCAGAAACCCTGCCGCGATCGCCACGCCATCGAAAAACGTGTGAATCGCCATCCCCAGCAGCACCGTCGTCCGCGCGTGGTGATGGCTCACTTCTTCGCAGTGCGTCTCTTCTCCAAAATGAAAATGCGGCGCAACGGTGTGCTCGAAAAGGTGGACGATAAAAAATCCGATCAGCACGTAAAGCAGCGCGCTTTCCCCGCTCAGCCGCACCGACTCCGGAATGATTTCAACGAACGCCACCGCCAGCATGTACCCGGCGCCCAGCGCCAGAAAATATTGCAGAAATTTCCGCGGCCAATCCTTGTGAACAACAAAATATCCCCCAACCAAATTCCCCGCCGCGGCCACCAGCCCCAGCCCCACCGCCAACGCCGTCCGAAATGCCAGATCATGTCCCATTTGGAGTGCGGCGGCTTGCCGCCGCTTTTCCGTCTATCTGTCTATCGGCCCGTGAGCCGTTGGCACAAGTGATGATACCGATTCTGGATTTTTCCCATCTCTCAGAGCCTTTTCTTCCGCGGTTGCTGACCTGAAGGTTCTTCTCTGCGAAATCTCCGTGTCCTCTGCGTCTCTGCGTTATCTTTTCTCTTTCTTCTCTTCCCCGAAAACTGATAACTCTCTTTATCCGCTGTGCCTAAACAAAATCACATCCCCCTCCTGCACGATGTACTCTTTCCCCTCCAACCGCACCTGCGCCTTCTCCCGCGCCACCGCCAAACTCCCCGCCGTCAACAAATCATTCCACCGCACCACTTCCGCGCGTATAAAACCCTTCTCGATGTCGCTATGAATCGCCCCCGCCGCCTTCACCGCCGTCGCACCCTTGCGAATCGTCCACGCCCGCACTTCCGGCTCTCCCGCCGTGAAAAACTGGATCAGCCCCAGCAAATCATACGTCGCGCGAATCAACCGGTTCAGCCCCGGCTCCTTCAATCCATAAGAAGCCAACAGCTCCGCCGCTTCTTTCTCATCCATCTCCGAAAGTTCCGCCTCGAGCCGCCCGCAAATCGCCACCACCGCCGCATTCGGCCGCCCCTGCAAGGCGCTCAACTTGTGCCGCTCCACCGCCGTATCCAGCTTGTCCGCTTCATCATCCCCCAGATTCAGCACATACAAGACCGGCCGCGCCGACAAAAACAAAAATCCCCCGATCGACTTCCTCTCCTCCGGCGCCAACTCCAGCTCCCGCAGCGCCTTCTCCGCCTCCACGTGCGCCTTGCATTTTTCCAGTGCGCCCTTTTCGATCTCCAGAATCGGATCTCTCTTCTTCTTCAAATCCTTATCCACCCGCTCCAGCCGCCGCGTAATCTGGTCGTGGTCCGAGAGCATCAGCTCCAGATCCAGATTCGTCGCATCGCGCAAGGGATCGATGCTCCCCTCCGAATGCGGCACCGAAGGATCGTCAAAAACTCGAATCACATGCGCGATCACATCCACTTCGCGCAACTGCGCCAGCGCATCGCGCATGCGCTCCTTCTGCATTCCGCCCAGATCGACGTAGTTCACCGTCGCATACGTGATCTTCTTCGGGTTATACAGCTTCGCCAGCTCCAGCAGCCGCGGCTCCGGCACCTTCGCCACGCCCACGTGCGTCGCCGACGCCCCGCTCTTCCCCTCGACGTGCGCCTTCGTCAGTATCCGAAACAGCGTCGTCTTCCCCACCTGCGGCAATCCAATAATTCCTGTCTGCACTTGCGTCCCTTCAATCGAATAAATTCTGCCCGCACAAACTCCTCATCCTAACACACCCGTTCCAGACGCCGTTGCAGCGGCCGCCTGGCATTTACCTCGGCTCCTGTCGGGCAGGCGGGCGCCTTCTTAAGACCCACGAAAGCTTAGACCTTAGTCGGTAATTTGCTCTCTCCCTCGGAGCCCTGCATTCCAAACGACTCCCGGCTCAAAAAAGTACCTGTGTCCGTTACCGGACAGTTCTACTGATTTCCTGTCTGCCATGCTTCTCGGGGGTGAATATCGTGCCATGAATAAAACTCGCATTCTTCTAGTCGACGACAATGAAGACGTTCGAACCGTCTTCCAGGAAGGCTTGGAAGCCCACGGGTTTGAAGTCGTAACCGCCGCCACCGTAAATCGAGCGTTGAAACTTATTTCCACTGAAAGCTTCGACGTGCTGCTCTCCGACCTGCACATGCCGGATGCCGGTGATGGTTTTACCGTCGTCAGTGCCATGCGCCATGCACACCCCAAGGCCGTAACCATCGTCCTCAGCGGCTATCCCGCGGTTCAAGAGGCCATGTCCGCCATCCTCCTCGAGGCTGATGAAGTCCTTGTGAAACCGGTTGGCCTGGCGGCGATTACCGAAATTATCCAGAAAAAACTCTCCAATCCTGCAGTTCGTATGGCGATGAAGAAAGAACGCGTCGCCGCGATCCTGGAGCGAGAGTCGGATCCCACCATCCAGGATTGGATGTCCAGCGTGGGGCGCAACGAGGAGCTGACCGCCCTCTCACTGAGCTACCAAGAGCGTACTGGCCATCTCCCCTTGCTCCTGGGCGACCTAGTCCGCCGTTTGCGTCTCGCTCCCAATAGCAAAGTTCCCGTTTCCAGCGCCGCACGCGACCACGGGATTCTGCGGCACCGGCAAGGTTACACTGCTGCCATGGTGGTGGAAGAATCGCGCATGTTGCAGGTCAGCATCTTCGCTACACTCCAGAACAATCTGCGAAGTGTGGAATTCAGCACCGTGCTGCTCGATGTCATGACCGTCGCCGACGAAGTGGATTCCCAATTGAAGCAGGCCATGCTCGGTTTCATGGAACCCCTTCTCGCCAAGTCGGTAAGTTTGCCAGCCTAATCCTCGACAAGCTGCCCAGTCTCCAGATTCTCCGTTGTACCGGTCGCCTGGAGTTCACCCCGACTCCTGTCGGGGAGGCGGGCGCATTTCTTCTCTGCGCTTCCTCAACTTCCTCTGCGTTGGACTTTCTCTTTTCTTCCTCTCAGCTTAATCTATTCTCCGCCATGTCAACTCCGCCCCTCGCCTTTGACCTTGCCGAAGCCACCAGGCAGCTCGCCGAACGCGACGAATGCCTGAAACGTCTAATCGACGAAACCATCCCCTTTCAAATCGACATCGCCGACGCCCAATCCCCCTACGAAGCCCTCCTCGAATCCATCGCCTACCAATCCATCTCCGGCAAAGCCGCCGCCACCATCTTCGGCCGCGTCAAAGCCCTCAGCGCCACCGGCCGCGCCCCCACTCCGCAAGAAATGCTCAAACTCCGCAAGCCCGCGCTCCGCAAAGCCGGCCTCTCCGGCGCGAAAATCCTCGCCATGAAAGATCTCGCGCAAAAAACCATCGACGGCGTCGTCCCCACCCTCGAACAATCCGAAAAACTCTCCGACGAAGAACTCGTCGAACGTCTCGTCTCCGTCCGCGGCATCGGCGCTTGGACCGTCGAAATGTTCCTGATCTTCCGCCTTGGCCGCCCCGACGTTCTCCCCATCCACGATCTCGGCGTAAAAAAAGGCTGGTCCGTCACCTACGGCAAAAAACACATGCCCAAGCCCAAGGAACTCCTCGCCTTCGGCGAACGCTGGCGTCCCTACCGCACCGTCGCAAGCTGGTACATGTGGCGAGCCTTCGAGCGCGCCGGCTACGCCGCTACCAACAAAATCCGCCCCGCCAAAGTCCACAAGCGCAAACCCACCAAAGCCATCCGTCACGAACGCCCCGCGCCCAGACCAACGTAGCGGCGGGCTTCAGCCCGGCTCTTTTCCGTCTGTTGTAGCGGCCGCCTTCCGAGGCGGGCGCTTTTTTTATTTGACAACACGTGTCAACACGAGTAACATATTCCCCAGGTATTTGTTTGTTTTGGAGTGCGGCAGCTGGCTGCCGCTTTTCCGTCTGTGCCCCACTCCGTTATCCACCCACGCGTCGCTGTCTCTCCAAGAGCGGCCCGGGACAAATGCTCCGCGCTTGCACAATTTTGGTGCATCGTAACTCCCTTTAGAATCAACACTTGTAAAAGTGTTCATTCTAAACAACTTAAAACCCTTTAGAATGAACACTTATGAAAAAAGAGGGGGGTGGGGGGGGAGGGTACCGCCACTCGTCGGCCAGATTTTCAGCTACCAGCACCTAAATCCTTCACCATCAAGTACATAGCCGCCAATCCCGCCAGCAGCACACCACTTTCCAGCGATACGGAGATCCGGTGCAACCGGCTGAACTCCGCCCGTAGCGGGTTATCCGCCGCCGTCGCCTGGATCGATCTCATCTGCACCCGCAGCGCCGCCATCTTCGGGCTGACCGCATGCTGCGACACAACGGTGAGCAGGATCATCAGCACAACGCACAGCGCCGCCGGCGTCGCCAAACTCGCAAACGTCCGCGTTCGCAACAATCGAGCCAGCAGAAAGGTGATCCCGCAAACCACTCCGATCATGTGCATCCACCAAAGCCCGTACCCAACCATTGCACCAGCCGAGTCCCGGCTCGCCAGGATCCGAAACGCCCCCGGCGCCACCACAAAGCTCAGGAACACGTCGCTCCCCAGCCACAGGCTCAAACCTAGAAACTCGACGGTACGCAGGAATGTCG
>JBGQDD010000260.1:0-5285 GCA_041495665.1 Candidatus Acidiferrum sp. | reverse complement strand
TCACCGATAAGCCTTCGCTCGAAGAGCTCGTGGCGCTCAGCCGGCGCAGCAGCCTGCCGATCGTGGAAGACCTTGGCTCGGGCTGTCTCGTTGATCTTTCTGAGTACGGCGTTAGCGAGCCTACGGTGAAGCAAAGCATCGAAGCTGGCGTCTCCGTCGTAATGTTCAGCGGCGACAAACTTCTGGGCGGTCCGCAGGCGGGCATCATCGCCGGCGAAAAAGAGCTGATTGCCCGAGTCCGGCGCTACCCGCTGTTTCGCGCGCTACGCGTGGACAAACTCACCATCGCAGCGCTGGAGGCCACTCTCGGGGCTTACCTAAGAGCAGCCTGGAAGGAAATACCTGCCATTCGGATGATTCGCGCGACTCCGCAGGAACTGAAGCGCCGCGCGGAGAATTTCATCCGCGAGCTGCGCCCTGAACTTCCTCTTGACGAAGTCGAGATCGAAATCGCCGATGGCAGTTCTCTCGCCGGTGGCGGCTCTACTCCGTCGCAATCTCTACCTACAAGAATCATTCGCATCGCCAGCGCCCGCTACTCGGCGACGAAACTCGAACAGCGCCTCCGCCGCGCTCCCGCGGGCGTCTCCGTCATCGCTCGCGTCGAAGACGAACGCCTCATCCTCGACCTTCGCACCGTCTTCCCCGAACAGGAATCTCTGCTGATCAAGACCCTGGCTGCGGCTCTGCACTGAGGAATTGCCGTGTTATGATATAGGTGTGATATAGGAGTGATTCATGGCCACCGCGCTCATTCATATGGATCCAATACAAAAGCAGCGCCTCGCTCGCCGTGCGAAGCTGCGCGGAAAATCCTTCTCGCAAGAAGTGCGCGATGCGGTGGACTTGTACCTGGACGTGCCAGTGTCGAATGAGGCGGAACTGCGCGGGCTGGCAAAGGCGGCAAATCATGCCGCGGACCGGATGATCAAGAATCTGGATGAGACCATCGCGTATGTTGACCGCGTTCTGAAACACCACAGGAACGGCAAGTGAGCTGGGCGCGAGACGCCGTTTCTGCCATCCGGAAGATCGTGCTGATCGAAGACCGGGTGGAAGCGCTGACGGCACAAGTGAAGCACCTGGCCGATGGCTACACGGACCTCGATCGCCGGCTAGTGCGGCTGGAAGCTAAGTTCGATCTAATTGAGAAAATGGCGGCTCCAGGCCGGAGGGCTCTGCCGACAAGATCGCAATCCCATAGAGATAAAAAGAAAACGAGCTAAGCAGCCCCGTGCTTTCCTTCCGTGTTGA
The DNA here is from genome assembly GCA_041495665.1 of Candidatus Acidiferrum sp. Taxonomy (GTDB): domain Bacteria; phylum Acidobacteriota; class Terriglobia; order Acidiferrales; family UBA7541; genus Acidiferrum. The sequence goes on along the minus strand of JBGQDD010000260.1, from coordinate 4,031 downwards.
AAATGGAAAACTGAAAGCAACATCGAGGCCGCTCCCGAAACTGCGGCCGGGCTGGGCGCTGGTGCGCGTGCGGCTGGCGGGCATCTGCAACACGGACGTTGAGATTCTGCGCGGGTATCACGGATTTCGCGGGACGCCGGGACACGAGTTTGTCGGTGAAGTCGCCGAAGTGAAGGGCGTTTCGAATGCGACGAAGAAAAAATGGCTCGGGCGCCGAGTCTGCGGAGAAATCAATGTTTCTTGCTCGGGCTATGGATTCGAACCGGCCTGCAACTTTTGTAAGCGGAGATTGAAAACGCATTGCGCGCGGCGCACCGTTCTGGGCATCATCGCTCACGACGGCGCATTCGCCGAATATCTGGCTTTGCCGCTGGAAAACCTGCACCTCGTCCCGAAAAACGTCACGGATGAACAGGCCGTCTTCGTCGAACCGCTTGCTGCCGCTTGCGAAATCCTCGATCAAATCAAGACCAGGAAATTCAGATCTGCTGCGGTCCTTGGCGACGGCAAGCTCGCGCAGTTGATCGCGCTCGTGTTACGCACTGCAATTCCCCGCGTCGTGATGTATGGCAAGCATGAGAAAAAACTGGCGATTGCCCGCCGTGCCGGCATTCAAACGAAAAAAGTCAGCGGCGACGCCAGCGATCTGAGACGGATCAGAGAAAGCTTCGGGCTCTTGATCGAAGCTACCGGCTCGCCGAGTGGAATAGGCTTGGCGCAACACATGACCGAGCCGCGGGGCACTCTGGTCCTCAAATCCACGTTTCACGGCGCGGTGCCAGTCGAAACCTGGCCCTTCGTCGTTAAGGAAATCACGGTGGTTGGTTCTCGCTGCGGCCCATTCGACAAAGCCATCTCGCTAATACGCTCCGAAAAGCTCGACCCCACACCGCTCATCGCGCGCACGTTTCCCCTGGCGGAAGCGCAGAAAGCTATTGCTTTCGCCCAACAGCCGGGCGTTATGAAGGTCTTGTTGAAACACAAACTGTAGCTCAGGCCTGAGGCTCTCTTGATTTGTTGCCTGATCAAACAGGGAGAAGAAAAACCTCACCCCTGAAGGGGTGCGCTACACGTTTACAAACGATTGATGCAGGAGGCGACGCAGGCGGCGCCGAAACCGTTGTCGATGTTGACGACGGTGACGTTGGAAGCGCAGGAATTGAGCATGCCGAGGAGCGCGGCGACGCCGCCGAAGCTGGCGCCGTAGCCGACGCTGGTGGGGACGGCGATGACCGGTATCGCCACTAGGCCGCCGACGACGCTGGGAAGCGCGCCTTCCATTCCGGCAACACAAATAATCACGCGCGCCTGCGCCAATTTTTCCCGGTGCTCGAGCAGGCGATGAATGCCGGCGACGCCGACGTCGTACAGGTGCTCGGTGCGGTTGCCCATCATCCGAGCCGTCAGGAGCGCTTCTTCCGCTACCGGAATGTCGCTGGTCCCGGCGGAAACCACGAGGATCGATCCTTTTCCAGTAATTTCCTGAATGCGCTCGATGGTGATCGCGCCGGACAATTCGTGAAACTTCGCGTTGCGCGCGTCTTCTCCGCCGACGCGTTTCACGGCTGCAAAAATCTTTTTATCCGCGCGGGTCACAAGAATGTTTTGCCGCGAATCTTCTTGGCGCAGCATGGCGCGCACGATTTCCGCCACCTGCTGCGGCGTTTTCCCTTTGCCCAAAACGACTTCGGCAAAACCTTGCCGCAGCGCGCGGTGATGATCCACCTTGGCAAAGCCGAGATCTTCAAATGGCAAATGCTTCAGGCGCTCCATGGCTTTGTCTGGAGCGAGCACGCCAGCCTTCACAGATTCCAGTATTTTCAACAGTTCAGTTTGATTCATATTCTCCGGCCGCCGCGAATTCTATCATCGCATGGGAGGATCACCTTAGCTTGACTTGCCCGAACGCCACTGCGAGACTGATTCTACCCGCGCAGAAAACATGGTTGACACACAAAAACAGATCGTCACCGTAGGTGTGACCGGGGCCAGCGGAGTGATTCTCGCTCAAAAGACTCTGGTATTACTCGAAGAAGACCCGCGCGTCGCCCGCGTTCACCTGGTGGTCACGGAAGCCGGCCAGCGGCTTTTTACGGAAGAGCTGGGCATTACTTCCGGCGACTTGAAGCAACTACCGAGCCGCATTCTCGGCCATCCGGCGGCCAAGATCGACGTCCTGCCGAACAAAGATGTGGGCGCTTCGATCGCATCCGGCAGCTGCGCCGTGGATGCGATGGTGATCATTCCCTGCTCGATGGGGACGCTGGGGGCGATTGCCAACGGCATCAGCGACGATCTGGTCGCGCGAGCAGCGGACGTGATGCTCAAGGAAGGACGAAAACTCGTTCTGTGTGTGCGCGACACGCCGTTCAACCGCGTTCATCTCGAAAACATGCTGCGGGCGCAGCAGGCCGGAGCAGTGATTATGCCCGCGGTGCCGGCGTTTTATCACCAGCCGAAAACGATCGACGATCTTGTTACGCAGTATGTTTGCCGCGTGCTAGCGCAGATCGGCCTTTCGCAGAAAATGATGTACCGCTGGATGGGACATTCTGCTTCGAAAGAAGCAAAAGCATGAAAAGATTTCAACACAAAGAACGCAGAGTTCACAGAGAAGCGCCGGCCTTTTCGCCGCTTCGGCCGAGGTTCACGCCGCACGCTGTGTTCGACTCTTTTTTCTACCGATGAGCACGAATCGCATTCGCACGGTGCTCGAGATGATCAAGTTCGAGCACTCCGTATTTGCTTTGCCCTTCGCGTTGACGGGTGCGTTGCTCGCGGCGCGCGCTAGCCATCACGGGTGGCCTTCGCTACGCCAAATTTTGTGGATTGTCGTCGCGATGGTGGCGGCGCGCTCCGCGGCCATGGCCATGAACCGCATCGCGGATCTCCGCTACGATCGCGAAAATCCGCGAACGAGACAGCGCGCGCTGGCTACGGGCGCGCTAACGCTGCAATTTGCCTGGCTTTTCACGGTTGTTGCCGTCGCGGTGTTTTTCATCGCGGCTTGGCAGTTGAATCCACTGGCTGTGAAGCTGGCGCCGCTGGCCATTGGCATTCTGTTCTTCTATTCGTTTGCGAAGCGCTTCACCAACTGGTCGCATCTTTTTCTCGGATTTGCGCTGGGCATCTCGCCCGCGGCCGCTTGGATCGCCATCACGGGCGGCCTCGATCTACGCATGCTTATTCTTTGCGCGGCGGTCACGCTGTGGGTCGGCGGATTCGACGTGCTCTACGCGTGCCAGGATATTGAGTACGATCGGCGCGCGGGACTTTTCTCCGTGCCCAAGAAATTCGGGATTGCCAACGCGCTGCTCATCGCGCGAGGGATGCACATCGGGGTAATCGCTCTTCTCGGATGGCTGGCGTTCAGCTTCGGTTTGCCGTGGCCGGCGTGGGCGGGCATCGCCGTGGTCGCGTCCCTGCTGGGCTACGAACATTCTCTTGTCAAAGCGGATGATCTTAGCAAGCTGGACGCTGCGTTTTTCACCGTGAACGGCTATATTAGTATGTTGTTCCTGCTGTTCTGGGGCGCTGCTGTTGCGGTTTGGCGCGTTTGAAACTTTCGGCGGATTCAAAATGAGCGAACTGACCATCACCGATCAGCGGTTGAAGCCGATTGCGGAGAAAGTGCTTGCAGGCGAACGCCTGAGCGTAGACCACGGAATTGCGCTTTACCGTTCGCCGGACCTGCTCGCCGTCGGCTGGCTGGCGAACCATGTGCGCGAGAAAAAACACGGCAACGTCACCTACTTCAACGTGAACCGGCACATCAATCCGACCAACATTTGCGTGGCTCATTGCAAGCTCTGCGCCTTTGGCCGCGATCCCAACGCGCCGGGAGCGTACAATTTTTCCCTGGAAGAAATTTACTCCCGCGCCGAACAAGGCGCACGCGAAGGCGCGTTGGAATTCCACATCGTCGGCGGCCTGCACCCGGATTTGCCGTTCGAATATTTTCTGGAGATGATTCGCGGGCTGAAGCAGCGCTGCCCGGGCGTACACCTGAAAGCGTTCACGATGGTCGAGGT
>JBGQDD010000259.1:0-5286 GCA_041495665.1 Candidatus Acidiferrum sp. | reverse complement strand
GAATCACGCCACCATGCGCCTCGATGAACCGCGCCAGCGCCACTGTCAACGCTCCCGACCCGCCCTTCGGCAGTGGCCGGCTTTCTCGCTGCTGGTGCAGCGGAATATATGCGGCCCGCGCCGTCATCGGGTCCTGCACTGGCTGCAGCGAATAGGGGCAGCCCAGCATGAAGGCTCGGCAATGGTCGTCCTCGAATGTATCTTGAACAATTTCCCAGGCCGACATGGCCAGCCGCCGCTGCCATAGTTTGCCGTGCGGATGTTCCGCCAGACGGTCGTTGAGGGCTTTCCCGAAGCCAATCGGCGTAAACGCAACGGCATTCAAGAGAGGCTTGACCGTCTCGTATTCGGTGATCATGCGGCGGTAAGCGAGGCCATCTTTCTTGGAAAATTTTGCGAATTCCTCACAGGTGCGGTCCAGGTCGCGCCATTGCGTCAAATAGCTGCCGTCGGGAAAGGGCATGTGATAGACAGGATCGGGATAGATATATTCGAGGCCGTACTCTCCGAGTTTCAGCTCATCGTCGCGGAGGATCGGATTCCCTTGGATTCCATTGTGCGCCGAAGAACAAATGTCATGCGTGAATCCGCGCAACGTCAATTGCGCGGATTTGACGCCGCCGCCCACGATCGGCCGGCCCTCCAACACGACGCAGCGATAGCCCGCTTTCGCCAGATACGCAGCCGCAATCAGACTGTTGTGTCCGGCGCCTGCGACAACGATATCGAATCGTTCTGACATGGCAGCCTGCCGCTCCGATTCTCAATTCCCTGGGCACCCGCTCCCGCGGATCAACGCTCATGGCCCTGGGCCCAACTCTTCCGTCACGCCAGCTTCTGTTTCAGCGTCTCCCGATCGATTTCATTCTCCCAGCGCGCCACCACCACGGTGGCGACTCCATTCCCGATCACGTTCACGGTCGCGCGACACATGCTCATGAATCGGTCGATTCCCAGAATCAGCGCCATTCCCGCCACGGGAATCGTGGGAATCACCGTCATGGTAGCCACCAGCGCTATGAACGACGCGCCTTGCACGCCGCTCGCGCCCTTGGAAGTCAGCACCGCCACCGCAAGAATTGTCAGTTGCTGCATGAGCGTCAGCGGTGTATTCGTGGCCTGTGCCACGAACAGCGCCGACAGCGTCATGTAAATGCTTGTCCCATCGGTGTTGAACGTATACCCGGTCGGCACTACCAGCCCCACAAGCGCCTTGGAGCATCCGAGATTTTCCAGCTTGGCCATCAGCGACGGCATCACAGGCTCCGAAGAGCTGATGGCCAGCACGAGCAGGATCTCTTCCTTGATGTAGGAAAGGAATCTCAGGATCCCGAAGCCCGCCAAGCGGGCAATCACGCCCAGCACAAGGAACACGAACAAAATGGATGTGAGGTAGAACGTGCCGATCAGTTTGACCAGCGGCCCCAGCGAGGAGAGGCCGTACTTGCCGATCGTGAATGCCAGGGCGCCAAAAGCGCCGATCGGTGCGAAACGCATCAGGATCTTTACGACCCCAAACACCGCCTCCGTCAACAAATTCAATAAATCCAATAGCGGTTTGCAACGCGGCCCCGCCATCGACAGCGCAAATCCAAACAGCACCGAGACGAGCAGCACCTGCAGAATATCGCCCTTGGTGAAAGCGTCCACCACGGTATTGGGGATGATATGCATCAGGAAATCCGAAATACTTTGCGCTTTCGCCTGCCCCGCGTATTCCGCCACCGCCTTGGCGTCCAGCGTGGCCGCATTGATATTGAATCCGCTGCCCGGGTGCAGGAGGTTTCCGACCACCAGGCCGATGAACAGCGCCAATGTCGACACCACCTCGAAGTAGATTAATGCTTTCCCGCCGACCCGGCCGACCTTCTTCATGTCTTCCATGCCCGCGATCCCAGTCACCACGGTGCAAAAGACGATCAATGAAATGATCATCGTGATGAGCCGGATGAACGCATCGCCCAGCGGCTTCATGGCGATCGCCGTTGCCGGCCGGAGGTAGCCCAAGGCGACCGCCGCGACAATGGCAAACACCACCTGCACCGACGAATTTGCGTAAAAAGGCTGCTTGCGCGGATTGGGCGGCGTCATAGTGGGTCCGGGAGCTGCGCGGCGCGAGAAGTATTCTTTCCCTTTCCAATGATTTTTGTGAACAAAACTGCTACAACACCTTCTCGGGCTCGCGAATGGCCTCCGCCAATTCGCTCAAGAACTCTGCCGCTCGGGCTCCGTCCACCACGCGGTGATCGCTCGAAAGCGTCATCGTCATCATCGGCCGGATCCCGGGTTTTCCGTCAACAGGAACGACGCGATCAGAAATGCTCCCCACCGCGAGAATCGCGGCTTGCGGTGGCGTGATGATCGCGCTGAAAGCATCGACCTTGTACATGCCCAGATTGCTGAGCGTAAAAGTCCCGCCGCTAATGTCTGCTGGACGCAACCGGCCCGCTCGCGCGCGCTCCGTCAATTCCCGCCGCAGCGTGGAAATTTCAGCAATCTTCGCCGTGTTCGCCTTGTGAATCACCGCACCGACCACGCCATCCTTCACGGCCATCGCCACGCTGACGTTGATCTCCGGATTCGAACGAATTCCCTCTCCCGTCCAACTCGCATTCATTCGCGGATGCTTCGCCAGGGTTCGCGCCAAAATTCCAATCAATAAATCTGTAATCGTTGGCGCCGCACTCTGCGCCTTCTCCGCCTCGGCGCTCCATCTTTTCTGCGCCGCAACCAAACCGCTACACTCCACGTCCCGCACCAGAAAAAAGTGCGGCACGCTCGTCCAGCTCTGCGTCGTCCGCTCAGCCATCAACCGTGCCACTTGGCTCAGCGCTTCCACTCCGGCCGGAGCCGTAGCAGCCACACCGGACGCGCCCTTTGAATCAGCTGCGCGCTGCACGTCCTCGCTTGTAATCGTCCCGTCGGGTCCCGTCCCGCGAATCTACCCGATGTCGACGCCAAGCTCTTTCGCCAGTCGCCTCGCTTTCGGCGAAATCTGCGGAGCCGCGGCAGTTTGCTTCTCAGCCCCTGATGAAGTAACCGCAGAGGCCGCGAAAGCCTGCTGCGTTCCGCTGCTGCTCGCTCTTGCCGCTGGCGCTGCCGTCGCTGCTTTCGCCGGCGGCTTCTCTCCCAGCGCCACCAGCCACGCAATCGTTTGTCCTACCGGGATCACCGCTCCCACATCGGCCGTTACCCCAGCAAGAATCCCGTCCCCCGGCGCTTCCACTTCGACGACCGCTTTATCTGTCTCGATTTCGAGCAACGGCTCGCCCTTCGTGACGTGCTCGCCTTCCTTTTTTCGCCAGGCCAGCAGCTTCCCGGTTTCTTGCGCCATCTCCAGCGCGGGCATTACCACACTGATCGCCATAATTTTTTGTCAGGAGCCCGGGACGAGCCTTCAGTCCGTAGCTGCCACTCCTTCGGCCTTCGCACTCGCCGCCACCATTTCTTTCACATGTTTGCTGGGCGGCTGCTCATTCTCGCGCGTCGTCGAAAGCGGTCCGTTGACGGTGTGATAGTGCGCGCCCGCCACCATCAACTGTTCTGCAGGAAATCGCGTGATCACTTCATGCCCGGTTTCCGTCACCACAATTTCTTCTTCAATGCGCGCGGCGCTCCACCCGTCCGTCGAGGGCCAGAACGTTTCCAGCGCGAACACCATCCCAGGCCTGATCACGTGCGAATGTTCCAGCGAAACCAGCCGGCTGATCACTGGCTTTTCCCAAATTGCCAGCCCGATGCCGTGTCCAAACTGCAGCGCAAATGCCGCCTCTTCATCTGGAAATCCAAATTCCTCCGCCTTCGGCCACACTGAAGCAATCTCCGCGGTCGTCCGTCCCGGCTGCACCAGCGATATCGCCGCGTCCAGATACTCGCGGCATCGCTTGTAAGCATCAATCATCGCGTGCGATGCATACCCGATGGTGAAGCACCGGTAGTAGCACGTCCGGTAGCCCATGTAAGAGTGCAAAATGTCGTAATAAACGGGATCTCCTGGCCGCAGCACGCGGTCGGAAAACACGTGTGGATGCGGATTGCACCGCTCCCCCGAAATCGCATTCACCGCTTCCACATATTCCGAGCCCAGATCGTACAAAACCTTGCTCGCCAGCCCCACGGCCTGGTTCTCGCTCATCCCCGGCTTCATCGCGCGATACAACTCGTCGTACGCCGCATCCACCATCATCGCCGAGTGATTCAGCAGCGAAATCTCGTCCTGCGTCTTGATCACCCGCGCATCGCTCATCAACTGCTGCCCGTCAACAATCTTGATCCCCTCTTTTTGCAGCGCGAAAAGAATCGGCGGCTCCACCACGTCGATCCCCAGCGGCTCCTTGTGCAGCCCGCGCTTTTCGAGTTCCACCTTTATTTTCCGCGCCACGTTTTCCGCGCGCCCCATCTCCGGCGACATCGCTCCCCGCAACAGCGGAATTCCCGCGCGCGAACGCTCGCCGAGCCACGGGCAATTTTGCTGATGATGTCGCGCCGCCGATCCGAAGTCCCAAAGGATCGGCTCGTCATTTTGCGGCAGCAGCGAAAACCGGCTGATCTTGTCCTGCGCCCACGCTCCAATGTGCGTCGCCGTAATGTAGCGCACGTTGTTCATGTCGAAACAGAGCAGCGCCCCCATCTCCGATTTCGCCAGCAGTGCTTTGGCCTTTGCCAGCCGTTCGCGCCGCAGCCGGTCAAAATCAATGCGGTTTTCCCAATCCACCGCCATCGTTCCGTAAGTCTTCAGCGCCATCTCACACCTCTCATTCCGCGCAACTCATCACTTCCCACAGAGCGCCCGTGTCGCCTCAAATACCGTTTGCTCCGTCGGCACCGTCACATCTTCCAGTGGCGGCGAAAATGGAATAGGCACGTGCATCGCCCCCATCCGCTTTACCGGCGCCTCCAGGCTATAGAACGCGCCTTCCGCTATCACTGACGCAATCTCTCCCGTCACTCCGTAGCGGCCATAACCTTCATCCACCACAATCGCCCGCGAAGTTTTTTTCGCCGACTCCACCAGCGTCTTCTCATCCAGCGGCCACATCGTCCGCGGATCAATCACTTCCGCGCTCACACCAATCTTTTCCAGCAACTCCGCCGCTCCCAGCGCCACTTGCACCATGCTGCTCGTCGCCACAATCGTGACGTCTTCGCCCTCGCGCTTCACGTCCGCCGCACCAAATGGAATTGTATATTCTGCTTCCGGCACCGGCCCTTTCAGTTTGTACATCATCTTGTCTTCAAAAAAGACCACCGGGTTCTCGTCGCGGATGGCCGTCTTCAAAAGTCCCT
>JBGQDD010000258.1:0-5288 GCA_041495665.1 Candidatus Acidiferrum sp. | reverse complement strand
CCGTGAAGGTGGCTCAGAAGGCCGACGTCGTCATTTTGGCTCTGGGCGGAAACGAGCAGACTTCGCGTGAAGCATGGGCCGTCAATCATCCTGGCGATCGCGATAGCCTTGATCTGCTGGGCAATCAAGATGACTTGGTAAAAGCGGTCCTGGCAACCGGAAAGCCCGCGATCGTCTTTCTGCAGCATGGCCGCCCGAATTCCATCAACTACATCGCCGAGCATGTCCCCGCAATCCTCGAAGGTTGGTACTTGGGGCAGGAAGGTGGCACCGCTGTTGCCGATGTGCTATTCGGCGACTACAACCCCGGCGGCAAGCTGCCCATTACGGTGCCGCGGTCGGTAGGTCAACTCCCGGATTATTACTACCAGAAACCCTCGGCGAAGCGCGAATACTTGGGCACCACGCCGGTGCCGCTCTTTCCCTTTGGCTGGGGACTCAGCTATTCGACCTTTAAGTACGCGAATGTCCACGCCGTGCCGGAGGCCATCGGCCCTCAGGGTCAGACCAGGATTTCTGTCGATGTCACGAACACCAGTGCCGTTCGCGGCGACGAAGTCGTGCAGTTGTATATCCGGCAGGAAATCAGTTCGGTCACCCGGCCCGTGAAGGAACTGCGGGGCTTTCGCCGCATCGCTCTCAATCCGGGAGAAACCAAGACCGTGGAGCTGACTCTCGGTTTCGATGAACTCTCATTTCTAAATCGTGAAATGCATCTTGTCGTTGAACCAGGCGTCTTCAGCATTATGGTTGGGGGAAATTCCGTCGATTTGATCGAAACGAAGTTAGATGTGACCGACAAATCAGGCGAGCAGGCTGATTGAGCGTGCGCCTTGCGGCGAATCGCGGTACGAAGCAGTCGGCGTCATGGTTTGGCTGCGTCGTATTCAAACCAATCAAAATCAGCCGGGCTGGTGCTCGATTGTCCGTTGCCGGTGGCATAAATCCCTACGTGCACACCGGTGAATCCGCCGATCTTTTCAGAAGACAGGTCGCGAGTGAGTGCCGTGCCCAGATCTTTCGGTGAACCGGGGCCTTGCTGATAAAAGAAACGGTAGGACAATGGAGAGGCTTCCACGGAAAGAACAACATCTCCCGGACCGATCTCTTGATATCGAACCGTCTCGCTGGTTTTCCCCTCAAGAATGCCTCGGAAGAAAACCTGCCGTCTTCCATCCTTCAGCGTGATTCCAATTTCGTAGTGATTCTTTTCGTTTCCCCGCAAGACCAGTCCTGCCTCTTCATTCTCATGTTGCGGGTTGAAGGAAAGCCGTGTCGCAGCTCGGCACGTCAGATTTGTTTGACGGCGTCCGGCAAAAGCAGGGGAATCCTGGCCGCTCATCGTTACCGCCGAACCCTTGAGACGCAAATATCCGGGGCGTTCCGTGAGCGAAAATTCGTCCTCATGGGGATTCCTTAGGAAATTCCACTCTAGTCCGAATTGCAAATTCTTGAATTCGTCTCGCGCAGGTTCTGTTTTCCATGGTTGTTCAGGCAGTCGAGGTGCGAACATGATCGATTCGATGGAGCCGTTTTTGTTCACGACCGGCCAATTGTCTTCCGTCCAGGAGACGGGAGCCAAAAATGTTTCACGGCCCAAGTGGTGATACTTGCCTCCCTGAGGCCGGATGCCCAAACAAACGAGCCACCAACCATCCGGAGTCTCCACCAAATCGGCGTGACCCAAAGCCTGAACGGGATGATCGGGGCGGTCACGGTGCGTCAGAATCGGATTGTGCGGATCGGATGTGAATGGTCCCCAAGGAGAATCGCTGCGAGCGATGGTTACCATGTGGCCGTAACTCGTCCCTCCCTCGGCAATCATCAGGAAATATTTCCCTTTCACCTTGTACAGATGCGGGCCTTCGGGCCACACCCCGCCTGTCCCTCTCCAGATTTCTTTCAAACCTCCCTCAAGTTTGCCTGATTCCAGGTTGAGTTTACTTTGGGCGATATAGCCATCGCCCATTCCTTCATGCCGCGTGTAATAGACGGTTCCATCGTCATCAAAAAAGAGAGAAGGGTCGATGCCGCCGCGGTCCAGCCAGGTTGGCTCCGACCATGGACCGGCTGGGTTCCTTGCGGTGACATAAAAATTGCCGCCGCCGTCCACAAGGGTCGTCACCATATAGAACGTGCCGTCATGGTAGCGAATTGTGGGCGCATAAATGCCCCCGGAAGCTCTCGCATGATCCAGCGACAACTGGCTCTTGCGAGTGAGGCAAAATCCGATCTGCCGCCAATGCACCAAATCTCTGCTGTGAAAAATGGGCACGCCAGGGAAGAACTCAAATGAACTATTTACCAGGTAATAGTCATCGCCCACACGGCAGATACTCGGGTCCGGATGAAATCCGGGCACAATGGGGTTTTGAAAGTATCTCGGCGGCTCATGCGAATACACAACTCTCATGAGCGCGAACAATCCAAGCAACACGACGATCGCCTTACGATACCGAGTCATATTTGGCCTTCAAATAATTCAGCGGAGGCTGCGGCCATCACAGTTGAGCGACTGAGACGTCTAGTCCGGCAACGTGGCCTCAGTTGTGATAGTGAACTGGGTCCATGCGCCTGCGGTCTTAGGTAAGCCGGTGCTCGTAACGGGCTGGCCTCCGCCGATCCAGACTTCCACTTTGCCGGGCATGATGCGATGCTTCCCAGATTCGTCGACGATGCTCAAGTCGCGCTCGCGAAGTGTGAACGAGACGCTCTTCTTTTGGCCGCGGTCGAGATGCACGCGCTGAAAACCCTTCAACGCGCGAAGCGGCGCGCCCGCAACCCCGGGGTGAGTGAGATAGAGCTGGACAACTTCGTCTCCCGCCATCGCGCCGGTGTTCGCGATATCGACGGACACCGTTACCTCTCCTACGGCGGAGACACTTGCTTTATCGGCGCGCGGTTGGCTGTAGCTGAATGACGTATAGCTCAGGCCGTATCCAAAAGGATAGAGCGGTTCGCCCGCGAAGTAGCGGTACGTCCGTTTCGCCATCGAGTAGTCCTCAAAAGCAGGCAATTGGTCGGTGGACTTATAAAACGTAATCGGCAACCGGCCCGCCGGACTGAAGTCGCCCGCGAGTACCCCGGCCACTGCCGTTCCGCCTTCTTCACCCGGGTACCAAGCCTCCACAATCGCTGGTAGATTTTGGTCGGCCCAATTGACGGCCAGCGCGCTTCCGTTCATGAGCACGAGCACGGTGGGCTTGCCAACGGCGTGGATGCGCTCCAAGAGCTGCTCTTGCGGAGCAGGCAGTTCGATGCGCGTACGATCGCCACCCGAAAAACCTTCGGCGTCGACCTTCATCTCTTCTCCTTCAATTCTCGGGGAGAGACCTAGAACCATAACTACGAGGCCGGCATTGCGAGCCGCTTCGAGGGCCTGTTGGCCACCTTGGTCGGGCAGACTCCAAATCAATCGCGCTTCCGCGCTGCGTATATTCTGGAAGTATTCGATCTTGACCGGGTACGGGCGGTCTTTCTCGAGATGGATTTTTTTCGTTTGCGTGGAAGCAGGGTGGTGAATATTCCAATCCTCGGCAATCAGGCTGCCGTCAAACCAGAGCCGATAACCGTCCTGGCCGGTAAATCCGATCAAGTATTCGCCCGTTTCGGGCGGCACGAGCACGCCGGTCCAGCGCACCGAATAGTTCTTGGGCAATTCCGCTGAAATGCCGGTGTCGCCCCAGGCGAAGTCGACCGCACTGTCGGTCCGAGTCATCGTTGGTGAACCTTGCAAGGTCATATTGGAGAAGTAGTCCGCCTTCAGACCGTGCTCCTTGCAGGACGCATCAGCGCAGAGCGCGCGACCGGGAACCGCTGCTGTAACCGGACCGACTAAACCAGTGCCTTCCACATAAACAACTTTGGTCTGCGGAAAGCGCTTGCGGATGCCGGCAAGGATCGTCACGGGTTTGGAAGGCGTGCCGTTGTAATTGCCCTCCAACGCATCTAAGTCGTCAGCGTCGGGGCCGATCACGGCAATCGTTTCGGGTGCCTGCTTCAGCGGAAGGAAGTTGTTCTTGTTCTTAAGAAGGACGATGGCTTCGCGCGCCGTGCGCAGGGCCAGTTGGCTATGCGCTTCGGTGTCGTTCTCTGCGGGAGTCACACGGGAGTAAGGCACCATGGAAGGCGGATCGAACATGCCAAGTCTGAAGCGGGACGTGAACAAACGGCGAAGTGCGCGGTCGATGACGGCTTCCGAGAGCAGTCCGTGATGAACCGCCCCGAGCATTGCGGCGCGCTCGGTGCTCATCCCGTTTCGATAGTCTCCGCAGATGAGATCCATTCCGGCCTTGAATGCCGCGGAAACACCTTCCTCGGGGGTCGGCGAAAAGCGGTGACCACCAAAGATATCGGCCACCGCGCCGCAATCGGAAACAACGTAGCCCTGAAAGCCCCAATCGTGCCGGAGATGCTCCTCGAGCAGCGCGGTGTTCGCGCACGCGGGTTGGCCAAAAACGGAGTTGTACGCGCACATCAAGGACTGCGCTTTGCCCTCGGTGATGGTGGCCCGGAAGGCCGGCAGATAAGTGTCCTCCAGGTCGTGTCGGGACGGTTGTAGATCGACCGTGTGCCTCGTGGATTCCGGTCCGCTATGCACGGCGAAGTGTTTTGGCGTCGAGACCGTTTTCAGGTAGTTGGGGTCGTTTCCCTGCAAGCCGGTGACGAAGGCCACACCCATGCGCGCGGTCAGGTAGGGGTCCTCCCCGTACGTTTCCTGCCCGCGTCCCCATCGTGGATCGCGGAAGATGTTGATATTCGGGGACCACACGGTCAGGCCGCGGTACCAGTCCGCGGATCCATCTGGATGCAAGGTAGCGTAATACTTCGCTCGGAATTCCGTGCTGATAACATCGGCGATCTGATGCATCAGGGGCTGGTCGAAGGTCGCGGCCAAGCCGATCGCCTGCGGAAACACCGTCGCATTCCCGGCTCGAGCAACCCCGTGCAGGCCCTCATTCCACCAGTTGTACTCGGGAACGCCGAGACGCGGGATAGCATCAGCAGTGTGGCCGAGTTGCGAAACTTTCTCTTCGAGAGTCATGCGCGATACAAGATCCTCGACGCGCTGCTCCATGGGAAGTTTTGGATTCTTGTATGCCGGCGGAACCGGCGATTGCTGCGCGAATGCCGTCGAGCTAACAGCCGCCCACAAGAATGTGCAAATAAGCACGGCGATTTTCTTTTCCATATGCCTCATTGAACTACCACTCACTTTGTACTCTTCTCGGACTCAATCTTTCCTTCTTCCACGGTAAGAATGCGATCCACACCTGCTACTGCAATTT
>JBGQDD010000257.1:0-5347 GCA_041495665.1 Candidatus Acidiferrum sp. | reverse complement strand
ATCGTGCCTCCGCACAACGGCATCATCGGTGCGATCGGCATGGCCCTGATCGCGCAAGAAGTCACCCAGTCGCGTGCTCGGATTTGCCCCGCTCCAGACCATCGCGTCTCCGTCGAGGCGGCATCTCGCGCCCTTTTCGCGAGCACGTTCCGCGGCTTCGATCTGAATCAGACGCGCTTCGAAACGCGCGAGTTTGTTTGCAAAGCGTGCTCCAACTATTGCGACATGAAGGAAATCACCGTCGAAGGCCGCAAGACCTACTGGGGCGATAAGTGCTCGGACAAGTTCCGCAAACGGACTCGCACTGACCGAAAGCCCGTCATCGAAGACCTGATGGCTTTCCGGGATCGCCTTCTCCGCGAGGGTTATGCGGAACCGCACCCGAACGGTAATGGCGGAAAGCCCCGCGTGGGAATTCCACAGGCCATGTATTATTTCGACCGCTTTCCCTTCTGGCGCCGTTATCTCGAAGAATCGGGCTTTCAAGTGGAGGTTTCTGGCCCGACAAACTCTCAAATTGCCGCGCGCGGCGTCGAGCTCAGTACTGCCGAGCCGTGCTTTCCTGTGCAGATTGCTCACGGCCACGTACACGCTTTGCTCGAAGAGACACCGGATCACAAGCCCGTCGACTACGTCTTTCTGCCCAATGTGATGGATATGGAGGCTCCCGCGTCTCCAGTCGCTTCTTCTCTTTGCCCCTGGAACCAGACACTCCCGTTTGTCGTGCGTTCTGCTCCGGAGTTTGAGGCGCGTGCCGGCCTATTTCTTGCTCCCACTGTTTATTTCCGCTTGGGCCGAGACCATGTCAAACGGCAGCTGGGCGAATACTTCAGCCGTCTCGGAGTTCCACGAAAACAGAGCGATCGTGCAGTCGAGGCAGCTTACGCAGCTCAGGCGGAGTTCACGGCGAACGTTCTCGCCGAGGGACACCAGGCATGCGCGACTCTGGAACAAACGGGAGAGCCCGCCGTCCTGCTCGTCGGCCGCGCCTACAACATCTATGACCGCGGCAGCAACTGCGATGTTCCCCGCAAGCTGCGTGATCTCTATGGAGTCAACGTTCTCCCTCTCGATTTTCTGCCCCTGGACGACGAACCCATCGATGACCTCCACCCGAACATGTTCTGGAACTCCGGCCGCCGCATCCTTGCCGCGGGACGCTTTGCGCGCCAGAGACCCAATGTCCACATCATTTACATCACCAATTTCAAGTGCGGCCCTGATTCCTTCGTGAAGTATTTCCTTCGTGAAGTGGCCAAGGAGCCCTTCCTGATTCTGCAATTCGATGGACATGGCAACGACGCCGGCTACCTGACTCGCTGCGAGGCTTACCTCGACAGCAAAGGATTACTCCGATGCCCCTCCCCAGCCTGAAGCGTTCGCGACAAATTTCTCCGACCCATCCGTTCGCCGGGAAAAAAACCTGGGTGCCGCGAATGGCCACCGGATTTTCCCGAGCGCTGGCGGCGGTGTTGCGCTCGATCGGTATCGACGCTGAAGCCATACCTCCTCCCGATGCGGAAACGCTGGAATTGAGCGGCCGGCATACGAGTGGAGATGAATGCTATCCACTTCGGCTCACGGTGGGCGATTTCATGAAAATTCTGGAGAAGCCCGAAGCCGATCCAAGCAAGGTGGCCTTCTTCATGGCCACCGGACAGGGGCCTTGCCGCTTCGGGCAGTACGCGCCATACGTGAAATCCATGCTTGCTTCGCAAGGCTATTCGGACGTGACAATTCTGGCTCCCGCTTGTGAAACCGGATACAGCGACTTTGGCGAAGCATCTTCGTTGTATGCGCGTGGCGCGTGGCGTGCCGTAGTGTGTTCCGACATTCTGTCCAAGCTCCTGTTGAAAACACGTCCCTACTAAACAGTCTCGGGCTCAACCGACCAGGTTTATGAGGAGAGTCTCAGCGAGCTCTGCCGGACACTCGAAGTACCGTATGCATCGAACAAGGAGCAGATGAATGCGATTCAGCAATGCATGCTGAATGTCCGCAAGTGCTACCGTGCCGTGGAAATCAAACCGGATCCCGCTCGCCCGCTGATTGGTGTGGTCGGAGAGATCTTTTGCCGGCTGAACACCTATAGCAACAACGATCTGGTGCGGCGCCTTGAGGAATTCGGTGCCGAGGTCTGGCTCAACGACGTTTCTGAATGGATATGGTACGTGAATGACGACGAGTTCCGCACACTGCGGCTTCGTGGAAAGAGTTTTTCTCTCACCGCCCTGGGCGCCCATGTCCGCACCCACTTTCAGCACAAAGACGAGCACGAAATCGCATCACTGTTTAGGGAAGATTTTCGTGGCCATGAGGAGCCATCAGAAATCAACGAGGTTCTCGGCTACGCGGAACATTATCTGCCTCCATTGGGCGCCAATGGCGAGATGGTCGTGAACATCGGCAAGGCTATCTACTTCGCCAAAAAGGGCGCCGACGGAGTGATCGACATTAGTCCCTTCACCTGCATGAACGGGATCATCTGCGAAGCGATCTATCCCCGCGTCAGCCGCGACAACGGCGGCATCCCGATTCGGAATTTCTACTTCGACGGAGATCAGTCCGACCTTGAGCGCGACGTTGGTATCTTCCTCGAACTCGCTCGAAACTACCGCGATCGCAAGACCTGGCGTAGCCCCAGTCAGACAGCTTTTTTCGCAGCCGCTCCTTGAGGAACGAGGGCACGCCGCGCACCGTAAGACCAACAAGAACCTCCACAGCAAACATAAGCCTTTTTATAAAACAGATTCGGAATGATTTCGGCTAGGCGGTACCCTATAATTAGGGGTGCTTCATGTCGTGGCGTAGCTCAGCCTGGTAGCGCGCCTGCCTTGGGCGCGGACCATCCTACTCCAACAGCTCCATTCACTACTTTGGCTTCTCTGTGTTTTCATTAATTTGGGGAATCTGCTTTTCGCTCAAAGCTAACCCGGATTTCTCATCAGTGGTGGGTTGAGGCTATGGAACAGGCGACGGGATCTCGTTTTCGGCGCGAGGGGCGGGGGGCAGCGGGCCGATTTTGTTTTTGTCGGCGCTGATCGAGTGCGCGGGCGGCGATGGAGCGGTTTTTGCGCGCACTTCGCCGTGAGAGCGAGACGCGAGAACTGTTTTGGTAAGAGGCGGGCTTTTTCAGCAGCGCAGGGCCGTCCAGGCCGAGACGTAGACTTGCTTTCAGGGCTAGGCGCTGCTGTAGCAGACGCGGATTCTGCCCGCGGTCACGCGCACCTGGGTGGCGATTTTCAGCAGCCCCAGCCGGATCGTTCCCGCCTGGGCCTGGGCCCCCTCGGTTCCACGAAGAGCGATGCGCCGTAGCGCGTGCAACAGTACATATTCACGAACTCAGTCGGACAGATGATCCGTCATCGAAAGGGCTGCTGTCTGTTCCATTGCGGACACTTCGATCGCTTTACGAATCCCGAGAGAGCAAGAGCGCGGCCAAAAGTGGAAATAGCGACTGATAGCAAGGATCAGGTGATCGCAATAAGACGGGAAAGTTGTTTCACTCGTTCGTAAAAACGATCCTGCCATGTCCATCTCTACGCTGGTAAACGACAGGCATCGGGATGAACGGCAGCTCGCAAATGTTAGTTGCCAGCATCGTGCCTGCAGCGCGGCAAGATCTCACGCGACCATCTTCGGCTTCTCGGGCATCCGGCGAATTAATAAACCGCATCGCTTCTTTCACCGCTAAGTTGCCACTCAGATATTCTGCGATGTTTTTTTCCATGTCGGCGGGAAAGGATGGCACCGGGCCAACCAGCTTTGCTTGGTAGATCTTCAGCATGACTTCTCTGAATACCGGAAGCGCGGCTCTGCCGCCGGTTTCCATTCCGCCTAAGGAGCGGTTGTCATCGAATCCGATGCGCACCGCCACGGTAATTCCATCTGGGCCATAGGTTGACCCTACAAAAAGCGCATCCCGGTAATTGTTCGTCGTGCCGGTCTTACCCATTACGGGAATCGGGAAGCTGCGCGCGTCCAGTGCATGCGCAGTACCCGACGGGAGGCGCACGACGCCACGCAATCCTTCCTGGATCATGGAAAGCTCCAACCCGTTCTCGTTGATCGGACAGCAGGGCAAGGGGTGGCTGTAAATAACTTCGCCCGCATTCTGCTCGATCCTCGCAATCGCGTAAGGCTGCGCAGCTATGTTGCTGGCCATCATGCGGTACGCGTTTGCAAGTTCCAGTAAAGTGACTTCAGATGCCCCGAGGGCCGTGGCGTCAAAGCGATGCAATGAGGTTCGGATGCCCACATCTCGGGCGGTTCGCAACACAGGATCGATTCCGATGTGTTGAACAATCCATATAGCGACGGCGTTTCTCGACTCCGCCAGCGCCATGCGGGCTGGGATTATACCTTTGAATTGATTGTCAAAATTGGAAATCCACTTGACGGGCTGATTTCCAGACCTGGCCACCGAGATGGGCTCATCAGGCACGGGTGTATCGAGGTCCAATGCGCCTTGGCGGAATGCCGCCAGATAAACAATCGGCTTCATCGCCGAGCCTGGCTGGCGCATGGACTGGGTTACCCGGTTATAGTCGCTGTAACTCGCGTTGTGGTCCTTATATTTGCGCCGCCCACCAGCTTCCGCCAGGATGGCGGAGTCACTGTTGCGCAGAACGACCACGGAGCCCTGAATCAGCCCCGCATTTTGGGGATGACGCCTTTCATAAAGGTTTAAGCCGTTTTCGAGTGCCGCATTCGCGAAACGCTGAATGCGGTCGTCGATCGTTGAATAAACCTGGATGCGGCCCTCCAGCAGTTGGTTAATTCCGATCCTTGGGGAGAGGGTGGCGTCGAGTCCTTTAAGCTCATCGAGAACATTTCCTACCGCCGCGGGCGCTTCACTCGGACCGTTAACACGCGCCGCCAGACGAATGGGAGTTTGTTGGCTGGTATGCGCCGTCTGTGCGGAAATAAAATGGTTCTTAACCATCAGCGCTAAGATCTGATTTCGTCTGCGCAGTGGTTTTGGATTGTCTGCCAAGCTGGGGGCGTACTCGCCCGGAGACTTGGTGATGCCTGCCAAAAGTGCCGCCTTGTCGGCGTCACCTGAAGTGAGCGCTGCTAACGGTATGCCAAAATAATAGTGTGAGGCCGCTGCGAAGCCATAGCGGCCATTTCCCAGGTAGATGAAGCTGGCGTAACGCGCGAGTAGTTCTTCTTTGGCCCGGCGCTTGGAGCCGTAGCGCTTCCGCATCTCTTCCTCAATCCACAACGAGAGACGCATTTCCTCCACTTTCAGCAAGATTTTATTGGCGCCCGGCACACCGATAACGAAGGCGAGAGCGTGCGAGAAAGGAGCCTGGTGTTGAAGTGTATTGCTGGTTTTCGTGCT